>NZ_LYSO01000002.1:0-167862 GCF_001728935.1 Pseudomonas sp. AP42 | reverse complement strand
CAAGGCGCTTCACCATTGCCCGGGCGGGCGATGATGAAAGCCGGCTTTTCGCGACCGAAAAGCACCCATCCGTTGCCGAAAGGACCGAGGTTCTTGATGCCGAGAGCACCCAGAGCGGCGTCGTAGAACGCTGCCGACTTCTGAACGTCGGCGGCGCCGATAAAGACATGCGAGAAGATGCCGTCGCCGGAAATGACAGGATTGGACATGGTTAATTTCCTTGGTGGTTGGTGTTGAATGGACAGTGAGTGATCAGTAGTGGATCACTGTGCGAATCGACTTGCCTTCATGCATCAGGTCGAAGGCCTTGTTGATGTCGTCGAGGCCCATGGTGTGGGTGACGAACGGGGCGAGATCGATCTCGCCTTTCATTGCGTCTTCCACCATGCCGGGAAGCTGAGTGCGGCCCTTGACCCCACCGAAAGCCGAACCCTTCCAGGTGCGACCGGTGACCAACTGGAACGGGCGCGTCGAAATTTCCTTGCCTGCACCAGCCACGCCGATGACGATCGACTGGCCCCAGCCACGATGTGCTGCTTCCAGTGCCGAGCGCATCACGTTGACGTTGCCAATGCACTCGAAGGTGTGATCGACACCCCAACCGGTCATCTCGATGAGAACCTCGTGAATCGGCTTGTCGAAGTCCTTCGGGTTGAGACATTCGGTCGCGCCGAAGGTACGAGCCAGCTCGAACTTCGCTGGATTGGTATCGATGGCAATGATGCGACCTGCCTTGGCTTGGCGCGCACCCTGAATCGCTGCGAGCCCGATGCCGCCGAGACCGAAGATGGCCACCGAGTCACCTGGCTGCACCTTGGCCGTGTTGTGAACGGCGCCGATGCCCGTGGTCACACCGCAACCCAGTAGGCAGACGTGCTCGGGATTGGCGTCGGGGTTGATCTTGGCCAGCGATACCTCAGCCACTACCGTGTATTCGCTGAAGGTCGAGCAGCCCATGTAGTGGTAAAGCGGCTGGCCGTTGTACGAGAAGCGGGTCGTACCATCGGGCATTAGCCCCTTGCCCTGGGTTGCGCGAACAGCGACACACAGGTTGGTCTTGCCGGACTTGCAGAACAGGCATTCGCCGCATTCGGCGGTGTAAAGAGGAATGACGTGATCGCCAGGCTTCACGCTGGTCACACCTTCACCCACCTCCACGACGATACCCGCCCCCTCGTGACCCAGCACGACCGGGAATAGACCTTCGGGGTCATCGCCCGACAGGGTGAAGGCGTCGGTATGGCAAACGCCAGTATTTGTGATCCTTACGAGCACTTCGCCTTTGCGAGGCGAATCAACGTCGATCTCGACGATTTCCAGCGGCCTTCCAGGCTCGAAGGCGACTGCTGCACGGGATTTCATGATGTCGTTTCCTTATCAGGGGGCACAGGAGCGGAGCATTCCGCTGAGTTGTCAGTATAGGAGACGACAAAGCTGCAAAATATGGAATTTTTTCGATTTTATAATTCCATTTGTGGAACAATTAACGATCAACGAAGCTGGACATGAGGTATGGGTAATGACCAAAGATATCGAACTGCTGCGCATATTTCGGGTGGCGGCCGAAAGCAGCAGTTTTCGCGACGCAGCCGTGCGTCTGGGGACTTCCCCTCAAGGCGTCACGCGAGCTATCCAACAACTGGAGAGACACTACTGCGAGGTGCTGTTCCATCGCAGCACGCGACAGGTGCGCATCACCGCCTTTGCCGAAGGCCTGCTGGAACAGGTGCGCCCTGTGCTGGAGCGGTTCGAGGATCTATGGCGAACGCCTGCGGCCGACCAGCAGACTACCCTGTCGGGCACGGTCCGCATCACTGCACCGCACAGCCTGGGTACCAGAGCAGTTTTACCTGCATTGGAGCGCGTTGTCGCACGTCATCCTGGGATCAACCTGGATGTGCGCCTGTCCGATCGCATCAGCAACACGGTTGACGACGGGATCGATGTTGGCATCAGAGTTGGTTTCATGCGCGATAGTCGCTTCGTCGCGCGCAAGGCAGCCGATATGAGGTTGCCAATCGTTGCCGCTCCAAGTCTTATCGAGAAAGTGGGCGCACCTGGCGATATCGATGCGTTGGCCGGCCTACCGATCGCCGCAGCCCTGGATACCAATACCGGCCGCCCCTGGCCTTGGCACTTCAAAGGGGGGCAGCAGTGGATACCCGCAGCTCCCACCCTCATTGCCGACAATGCCGACATGGAAATAGGCGCCGCACTGGCCGGGGTCGCCTGCGCCCAACTAGCGGACTACATGGCGGCCCCCTACATTGCCAGCGGGAAACTCGTGCAAGTGTTGCAAGACGAAGAGCCTCCGGCATGGGGGTTGTACGTCTATCGACCCCAGCGTGGCCCCGTTCCGGGACGGGTTCGAGTGGTATTTGATGAAATGCTGGCCGCCGTTGGGGCGCTGCCAGCTTTGCGCTGACACGCAGCTTGGCGTTACAGGGCCTACGTCGTGGAAAGCGAGGCACTGGGCCTTGGTGGCTCGCCTTTGCGGTTGAATAGTTACTCGGGCTCGGGGAAGCTTTTACGAGCCTGTTGGAGGTGGTAACAGTCGCTGCCTACCGTCCACGCAACGGATAGGGTTTTCTTGATCATAGATAACTCTGCGTTGGGGATAAAACAGCAGGCTGGAGGGTCGCTGCTAGACTCGGTGATGCGCCCCAAAACGCTGTCGTGCTTCCTGCTCATCTCAAGTTATATTTTGGCACTAGGAAAGAGCAAGGAATGCTGTCGGGCACAGACTTTGGATACGGAAACTAACTTCGTTACCTACTTAGTGGGTTCAACAATGCCACCGGCCCTAACGGTCAGGAATGAGTGAGCGAGGAGCGAACATGCCAACTGTCCATCATCTTCGGTCAGGTCTATTAGCTGCCATCTTCTTGGCGGCAGGGTGCGAGTACGGCGACCGCAGGAACCACCTCATCGCTGCAGGATATGGTCGAGGCGGTGGAGACACTGCCCGAAATCATCCTTTACCCGGCTAAGGAAATCGTCACCCTTGACCCGGCGAAACCCACCGTCCAGGCCGTGGCGGTCGTCGGCGATCGCATTATCGAGACGGAATCGCTTGACGAATTCAAGGCCGCGGCTGGCAAGCAGTCCTACACGGTCAACAACCCCTTTGCCGACCAGGTCATCGTGCCAGGCTTCATTGCCCAGCACGATCATCCATTGCTGGCCGCACTGACAATGACCAGCGAGATCATCTCCATCGAAGACTTGGTGCTGCCGAAGGGAACATCGAAAGCAGCCAAGAACCATGAGGAATACCTCGCGCGCCTGAAGGCTGCCAACACTGCGCTGAAGGATCCAGATGCGCCTCTGATCAGTTGGGGCTATACTAATACTTCCATGGTGCGCTGAAGAAGGCCGACCTTTATACAATCAGCAAGACTCGACCGATTATCATCTGGCACCGGTCGGGTCATGAGTTTTACGTGAACTCCGCTGCCGAAAAAAGTATGGTGTAACGAAAGCCTGGCACGACAGGCTGTCCGACAGCGCAAAAAGACAGTCGGACTTTGCCAATGGCCACTATTGGGAACCGGGCGGATTCGCTGTCCTGCCGCTGATCGGTCCGGTAATCGCCTCGCCGCAACGGTTACGCGCAGGGCTCGAGTTCGTTCAGACCTACTACCACGCCAACGGCGTAACGTTGGGTGCGAGCCCGGCGGGCGGCATTCGTCGAAAAAGTTGCAGGAAGCCCAAAATGCAGTGCTGAGCAGTTCCTCGTCGCCCTTCTGCTTCTATTACATCGTTGACGGCAAATCGATCACCGGCGTTTACCCCGATGAAAAGATCGCCGAGGAAAGCGAGAAGATCCTGACCTGGGGACAGGGTATGACCGCGTATCTTCCCAAGCAAGTGAAGCTGTTCGCGGACGGCGCCATCTTCTCCCAGCTCATGCAGGTGAAGGATGGCTACACCGACGGGCATAAAGGCGAGTGGATGATGGATCCCGATCTGTTTGCCCGTCGTTCCGCGTGTACTGGGACCTCGGGTACCAGATCCATGTGCACGTGAACGGTGACGCCGGCCTCGACATGTTGCTCGACCAGCTTGAGCTCAATATGCGCCGTCACCCTCGCCCCCGACCACCGCACTGTGATCGTTCACTTCGCGGTCTCGACGCCTGAACAAGTTGCGCGTATTAAACGACTGGGTGCCATCGTGAGCGGGAACCCGTACTACCCAGTGGCACTTGCAGACAATTACCGTACCAACGGGCTCGACCCCGCGCGGGCGGATAACCTGGCCCGCATGGGTGATGTCGAGAGGGCCGGCATTTCCTACTCTTTCCACTCCGATATGCCGATGGCCCCCGGCCAGCCGCTTTTCCTGATGTGGACCGGCGTAAATCGCATCACCAACGATGGCAACCTGCGCGGCCCCGAACAACGGGTTAGTCGCCTCGGCGCCCTGAAAGCGGTGACGCTGGATGCTGCGTACTCGCTCCAGCTGGAAAAGGACGTCGGAAGCATCGTGCCCGGCAAACTCGCAAAATTCTGCAACGTAGCCTCTGGCTGGAAAAAGGGCATTGTCGATAAGAACGTTCAAGGCAGTCGACGGCGCATCAGGATTGACGCTCAAACTGCATGTTCCACACCCTCGAGGAACTGAATGCCTGGCTGGGCCAACGCTGTCGTGCGTGCGCTCTGGAGCGAGCTGCTACACCCCTAGTGCAACGGGCTGACGGTGGCGGACGTTTTGGAGCTGGAGCGGGTCGAAATGGATGCCGACCGCCTTTGATGGCTACGTCGAGCACACCGTAAGGGTCTCCAGCACCTGCCTGATCTGCGTGGCACGAAATCGCGATTCGGTGCCGTGTGAGCGAGTCGGCCAATGGGTAAGCAGCCGTCTATATCCCTCCCGGCTCAGGGTCATCGCCGATGACACGATGATTGCCAGCCACGAGTGCCTATTTGATTGAGATCAGGTCAGGTTTGACTGGCAGCATTACATCCCACTCATCGAACGCAAACCCAGTGCACTGTGCAATGGCACGCCGTTTGCTGATCTGCCCACTCCGTTGCGGCTTCTCAAGCGGGGCCTGAGACATCACAGCAACGGTGATCAAATTATGACGTAGGTATTGGCTGCTGTGCCCATCGCTGGTCTCGACCCGGTGCTGGTAGCAGTAGAAGTGGTGCTTGAGTCGGGACCTTCGGTCCCCCTGTGTGAAGCGCTGAGCGCGGCACGCGCGAAATCGATTGGCGCTTGCGAGGATTGTCTGGCGCCCTGAGTGCCGATCACATCCTAAATGTTCTCGCCCGACTCACCGCCACTGCACCGCCGCTCTCCGTAGACACCAGCCTACAACTTAAGGTGGCACCCGTTGCCAACACGGCCCGATATTACCAACTCCGTACAACAGATGAGGAGAGCCGCCTGCCGGACTTGGAAATCAGGAATGACATCCTTTGACAGCCTCATCAACGCTGGGACAGGTTTATTCTTGCCTGCTGGATGTCGACAGTTCGCATGCTGAAGATTCCAGACTGAATGGGATTAGACCAGTCAATGGTAAGCTTTTCACAGGCTCGCCCCCCCCATCGACAGTGACTTCCGGATGAATGGTATTCTCTCGGCCGGCTATGTCACTGTTACGACGATACGCCAGGACGGTTCGCGGCAAGTGTTTAACTATGCAGACAGCCGGCTTTCTGGAAATCACCACCGAAATTCCGGAGCCGCATGGGTTCAAAAGTAGCCGTTGCTCTGCCATCTGGTGAACGGACCGTCGAATTCACGGAGCATGCTCACAACAACCTTGAAGTGGATAGCCGTGACCACAACATGCGAGCTGCTTATATTCACATTATTGGGAACACGGCCGTGTCGGTGAGGACCATCATCGGCTGGCTGTTGGCATAGGCGCTTGGCTGGCTGTGGATGGCCCAGCGGTTCGAACATCTGCGCCACGTGGCCATAATCCGGATCGTAGAAAAGAATGTCACGCATCCAGAGCGCACCAAAGTCCAGCGCTTCGACGCGTTGCGCCATCTCGAAATGACCGCGCATGGTCGGGGCCGCTCGGCCGGGGTGGGTTTCCAGCGGCAAAATCGGACCGATAGTGAGTGCTTCTGGTTGAAACAGGCGTTGAAAAACGGGATGACGCTCCTGGGAAGGATGAGGAGTCGGCTACATCTGTGGTAAAAAGGGCGTCGACAAAGCGATCGGTAAACCACAACTCCACGTGCAGCTCAGGCCACTGCTTCAGATAGGCATCAAGGATCGGCAGGACATGGCGCTGACCAAAGGACAGCGGGACCGTGAGTTTAAAGGTACCGGTCGGCCGCCCACGGCCCGGACCATGGTCACCTCGACCTCATCAAGATCCTCGATAATCTGCCGCCAGCGCTCATACGCAATCTGCCCCTCGTCCGTCAGGCTCAGTTTGCGCGTCGTGCGATTGAGCAACCGTGCGCCCATCCGGTCCTCCAAGCGAACAATGCGGGTCCATGCCCAGTGTAATCGCCGCGGCGGTAAAGCTTCCCGCCTTCACGGTAAAAACAAACGGGTTGATATCACCGATATTGGTTGGCTTGCGTGGAAGTTTGGCTCCAGGCCAGACATTCGAAGTATTCAATAGTGCTAAAGCTTAGTCGCTCGCGCCCGTGCCTTTGCGCAAGGGCACAAACGGCACAGGTTAACTATCAGAAGTCTTGCGCCGTCGGACGCAGAACAATCTCGTTGATATCGACATCGGCAGGTTGCTCGATCGCGTAAGCGATGGCCCGTGCAACCGAATCAGCCGGGATGGCCTTCTTGTAAAACTCGCCAACGACCTCGGCGCTCGGCTGGTGCCCGCTGCCGAACTTGAGCTCGGAATCCACCGCGCCCGGCTCGATGGTCGTCGTGCGAATATTCCCGCCGACTTCATGACGCAGGCCATCGGAAATAGCGCGCACCGCAAATTTGGTACCGCTGTACACCGATCCACCGGGGCTGAACACCTTGATGCCGGCAACCGACGAGATGTTGATGAAGTGACCGCTGGCCTGTTGTTCGAAAAGCGGCAACGCGGCCGCGATGCCATACAACACGCCCTTGATGTTGATGTCGATCATGCGATCCCACTCTTCGACGCGCAGCTGCGAAATCGGAGAGATCGCCATCAGCCCTGCATTGTTAATCATCACATCGATGCGACCGAATGCCTCGACAGCCTTGGCGACCAGCGCAGACAAGTCCTCTTTGTTTGTGACATCGATCGGATGGGCAATCGCCTTGCCGCCTGCTGCGGCGATCTCCCGGACAATCGCGTCCAGACGATCCTGGCGACGGGCGCCAAGCACTACATGGGCGCCGAGCGCTGCCAGATGACGCGCCGTTGCTTCGCCCAGACCGCTACTCGCACCGGTGATAACGACCACTTTACCCTGGATGTTTTTACTCATGTTCAGCGCACCTGTTGAGACCTGTTTGGGTTGATGAGTGCAGTCTGCGCTGGTTTTATTCGTCAGAAAATGGAAGAGTTCGGATTTGAGAATTCCATTTTCTGGAACGGGAGTTGACGCCAATGCTCAATCGCATGGAGCTGATTCGGATCTTTTCGGTGGCGGCGCAATCGACCACGTTTCGCGATGCAGCCACCCGCCTCGGCACCTCTCCGCAGACCGTGACACGCGCCATCAAAGAACTGGAGCGCACGCTTGGGGAGCTGTTGTTCCACCGTAGCACGCGGCAGGTTCACGTCACCGCTTTTGGTGCCAAACTCGCCTTGCAAGCCCGGGAAACCCTGGAACGGGTGGATCAGTTGTTTATCGCCAACAGTAAACAGGAGGCAAAAGGCGTCGTCGGCATCACGGCCCCCCACGCCATTGGCAAGCTGTATCTGATTGAGTTTCTGAAACCGCTGATGCGGGAGAATCCCGGCCTGAGCATCGACCTGAGCCTGGATGACCAGCTCACCGACGCGGTGGCCAACAAGATTGACATCGGTATTCGTGTTGGAGCTGTGCGGGATCGGCGCTATATCGCCAGAACGGTGGCCCATGTCGACCTGAAAATCGTCGCGGCGCCGTCACTCCTCGACACCGTGCAATGCCCTGGCAGCATCGAGGATCTGAAACGCTTGCCCCTGTCGATGCTGATCGATCGCAAAAACGGCCGCCCCTGGCCGTGGGTGCTTGCCGAGGGGCAAACGTTCCTGCCTGCCTCCCCGGCATTTACCTGCGACGATCCAGAAACCGAGCGAGAGATTGTTCTGGCGGGAATCGCCTGTGGGCAAATGCCCGGTTATCTGGCAGAACCCTATCTGTCTGAAGGGCGACTGGTCGAGCTCATGCAACACGATGCTCCGCCGCCTTCCGAATTGATCATGTATCGCCCGCAATCAGGGCCCGTGGCACCGAGAGTGAGGCTCGTGTACGACCACCTGGTCAACTGCTTCTCAGATCCGCGTGTTTTTGCGCAGAGCGCGCGCTGAAAGAGTTGGGTGGAAAAACACCCGTGAGCCTCATCTTCCTTTTTCGTCGTACTGGGACAGGATCGTTTCCAGCAGGCCCGGAAAACGGTGACTCAAGTCTTCCCTACGCAACGAGTTCATGTGTGTCGTGCCGATGGTCTGGGTTTGAACCAGTCCGGCATCTCGCAGCACCCGGAAATGGTGGGACATGGTGGACTTCGCACGGCCACCGTCCAGCTCGCCACAGCTGGCCTCTCCCAGCTCGGCGAGGCGCCGGACAATCTCCAGGCGTACAGGGTCGCTCAAGGCGTAAAACAGACGCTCAAGAACGAATTCACTGAGAGGAAGGTGTTTGAAGGGGCGCATGAGCGAATCATACACGGGTTTGCTCTATGTCAATAGTTCGAATATTATCGAACAAGAGAAATAGTATCCCTCGGAGAAAAACCTAATGTCTGCGCTGTTCCAACCTTTCACGCTCAAGGATGTCTCCCTTCGCAACCGGATCGCGATTCCCCCCATGTGCATGTACTCGGCCAATGATGGCCTGATCAACGATTGGCACACTGTGCACTATGCCACCCTCGCGCGTGGCGGCGCAGGACTGGTGGTCGTCGAGGCGACTGCCGTGTCACCCGAAGGACGGATCACGCCTGGCTGCGCTGGTATCTGGAATGATGAGCTCGCCCGTGCCTTCGTGCCGGTGGTGCAATCGATCAAGGCTGCCGGCGCAGTGCCAGGTATCCAGATTGCCCACGCGGGGCGCAAGGCCAGTGCGAACCGTCCTTGGGAAGGTGACGATCATATCGGCGAGGATGATTCGCGTGGCTGGCAGACCATCGCCCCGTCGGCTGTTGCCTTTGGCGCTCAGCTCGCCAAGCAGCCGAAAGCCATGACGCTGGAGGATATCGCCCGGGTGCGCGAGGATTTTGTCTCAGCCGCTCGCCGTGCACGTGAAGCTGGCTTCGAGTGGTTAGAGCTGCATTTCGCCCATGGCTATCTGGCCCAGTCATTCCTCTCTGAACACTCCAACCTTCGTGACGACGCCTATGGCGGAAACTTCGATAACCGTAGCCGCTTTCTGCTGGAAACACTGGCGGCGGTTCGCGAAGTATGGCCAGAGCACTTGCCGCTGACCGCTCGCCTGGGTGTTATCGAATACGACGGCCGGGATGAACAGACCTTGTCAGAGGCTATCGAACTGACACGTCGTTTCAAGGACGGTGGTTTGGACTTGCTCAGCGTCAGTATCGGGTTCACCATCCCTGAATCGAACATTCCTTGGGCCCCCGGTTTCATGGGCGAAGTTACCCAGCGGGTACGGCGCGAGACGGGGATTGCGGTGGCCTCGGCATGGGGCTTCGGCACGCCGAGCGTCGCCGAAGAAGCGGTGAGAAGTGGTCAACTGGACCTGGCGATGATTGGCCGGGCGCACCTGGGCAATCCTAACTGGTCCTATTCAGCCGCCCAGGCGCTGGGTGTAGAGCGTGCTGCCTGGACCTTGCCCGCTCCCTATGCCCATTGGCTTGAACGCTACAGGTGATCCCGCCGGAGCGAGAGCGCTCGCGTGGCCTTAGGGCTATCAACTTGGTCGAATGCCCAAGTGGGCAAGATTGTTGTCGCGCTCTCACCCGGATTCAGGTTTTTGGCCGCATGGCCGGCATGGACATCTTCGATACACCCGTGCCAGCCAATGCTCCCTCTTCATATCGCACACAGACAGGAGGTTTGATGACCACCCCTCTGACACTGATTGCCACCTTGGTCGCCAAGGCCGGCTTCGAAGTCGAGCTCGAGCAGACGCTGCAGGGCCTGCAAGGCCCAAGCCGAAGCGAAGCGGACTGCATCCAGTACGATTTCCACCGTGATGCCGAGCAGGCTCGCACTTTCCACATGATCGAGCAGTGGCGGGACGAAGCGGCGCTGACTGCTCACGAAGCGACACCGCATTTTCAGGCAGCGCTCCCTTTCATCGAACGCGCTGCTGAAAAGCTCACCATCACGAAAATGTATCGCATCTCCTGAGGATCTTCGAATGAAAGCCATTGCACACTTCAAATGCCTGCCTATTGAACATCCCGACGCCTTGGTGGAGATCGATATACCCGAGCCAGTGCCGGGGCCGCGCGACTTGCTCGTAGAGGTAAAGGCCGTATCGGTCAATCCTGTCGATACCAAGGTGCGGCAGGGCTACGTACCGCACGAGGACGAAAGCCAGCCGCGCATCCTCGGTTGGGACGCTGCCGGCGTGGTCAAGTCGGTCGGCAGCGACGTAACGCTCTTCAAGCCCGGTGACAGGGTCTGGTACGCCGGATCGCTGATCCGCCCGGGCAGCAACAGTGAGCTGCAACTGGTGGACGAGCGTATCGTCGGCTCAATACCCCAGTCGCTGGATTTCAGCGAGGCTGCGGCATTGCCACTGACTTCCTTGACCGCTTGGGAATTGCTGTTTGATCGCCTCGGTGTTGCACGCGATACCACCGACCGGGGCGAAACGCTGCTGATCATCGGCGCTGCAGGCGGGGTGGGTTCAATCCTGACTCAGCTGGCGCGTCAGCTAACCGGGTTGACGATCATTGGTACGGCTTCGCGCCCTGAAACCCAGACCTGGGTCACCGAGCTTGGTGCGCATCATGTCATCGACCATACCAAGCCACTCAGCGAGGAGCTCAAGCGCATCGGTATCGCACAAGTCAGCCATGTCGCTAGCCTGACCCAGACCGATCGGCACTACGAGCAAATCATCGAATCACTGAAGCCTCAGGGCAAGCTGGGCCTGATCGATGACCCGGCCACGCTTGACGCCGTACCGCTCAAGCGCAAGAGCCTGTCGTTGCACTGGGAGCTGATGTACACCCGCTCGCTTTACGAGACAGAGGACATGCAAGAGCAGCACAACATCCTCAACGAAATTGCGCGGCGCATTGATGCGGGTGACTTGCGCACCACCGTTGGCGAAAACTACGGGCGCATCAGCGCAGAAAATCTTCGTCGAGCCCATGCTCTGCTGGAAAGCGGCAAGGCGAAGGGCAAGATCGTGCTGGAAGGCTTCTAAGAGGGCGTAGACAAAATAAATCAAACCGGCTGCACCACCTACCTAATGTCCTGAGCGTCGGGCGGATAATCCTGCACAGAAGCACCCGTGTTATCGGGTGCCTTCCTCAGCGTGGCCGGACTGAAAGCGCTATTCGTCCTCATGACACTCGTTAGAGAAGCGGAATGCTATAGCTTACAAAAACTCGGTTCTGATCTACGTTACGAGCCGCTTCGCTGTTGGACTTGCCGTTACGCCAGCCGAACCCGACACCTTTAAGCGCTCCGGACTGAAGGACGTAGTCCAGGCTAATGTCTCTTTCCCATTCCTTTTGGTTGTCGCCGGACGTAGTTTTAATATTATCGCCGGAGAGGTACATGACCGAGCCTTTCAGGCCAGGAACTCCCAGAGCGGCAAAGTCGTAAGCATACTGACCGAAAGCTGTGCGCTCGCCTGCGCGGGTGAACGTTTGGATCAGGCGGTCTGTATACAGATACAGGCTTGCTCCACCGGCGCCCTTGTCTATCAGGCTGCCCTGATTGAGTTGAGTGAAGTTGCTGCCATCCGACACACTTTGGTACCCCGCAGTAATCGCGTGGCCACCCAGCGTGTAAATCAACGCGGCACTCCAGGTACGGTTGTCGATCTCTCCATCACCGTTTTTGGTGTAGCCATTAATTCTGTAGCCTGACGTACCGGAGCTATTTGCACCTGACGAGTCAGTTTTGAAGTAGCGCAGGTCGGTTTTAAGGGACTGATTGTCCGAGAGCGCAAGGGTGTGAATCAATCCAAAAAAATGCTGCGTATAGTAGTTATCGAGGTTTGCGTAGTAGTACTGAGCTGTCAGATCCTTGGTGACACTCCAATCGCCCCCGGCGAAGTCAAACTGATTGCTCTCACGCGTACCACCAGCAACGGCCAACCCCGTCTGATCGCTTGAACCACGCCCTGTCGCATGTTCGATCCGACCTCCAGTCAAGGTCAGCCCCTTGAACTCGCTCGAGGTGATTTGACCGCCCTCGAAGGTTTGTGGAAGTACGCGCCCATCGTTGGCAACCAGAATTGGGAGTTTCGGAATCAAGGTGCCGTAGCGAAGTTCAGTTTTCGACATTTTGACTTTTCCGGTCAGCCCCACCCGGCTCCACTCGTCGACGGCACGGTTGTCACTGTCAGAAGGCATCATGGTGCTGCCGACATGCCGTCCTTTGCCGCTGTCCAGGGTAACCCCCAGCAATCCCAGGCCATCGACACCAAAGCCAACCATGCCATCGGTATAACCCGATTTGAAGTCCAACATGAAACCCTGCGCCCATTCTTCGGTTTTGGAAGGGGCGGCAGTGCCATCGCGGTTGTCGTTATTGAAGTAGAAGTTCCTCATCCCCAAGGTGGCCTTGCTATCACTTAGAAAGTCAGCATGCGCCTGTGCACTCAGGGTGATACCAAGAAACACCGAACTTGCAGCAATTTTTTTCCTATTCAATTGTATAGCGCTCCCTTTGTTATTTTAAAGTAATAGAAGCAACGCAAAATCTTAGAGGTCAACGCAACGCACACGAAGGACCGGTACTTAGTCAATTTCAACTAGCCCGATAATTGGCACGCCATCTTATTCTTCTGAACATTCTGCTCCATGGCAGCGCGTTGGAAAAAACCACCGAGGTGATCTGCACATGAGCATGAGGTGAACGGATGATCGTCGCATGTAGCGTACCCGGAGGGCGCCGATATGGCAGGTCTGCCTTTCGATAGCAGGTGGGAATCTGGTCATTTTTCGTGGCTCTTGTTGTTTTACAGCGCGAGAGCGCTAGAGCCAAGTGTGTGTGAAAGGCGCAGGGAGCGCTTTGCCTGGGGAGATGGAGTTTTGCGCCGAAGTCTGGAAATTTGTCTTTGCGTCTGATTTAAGGGGCTGGGACCCGACACAATTCCGGTCATGTTCGACGACTTCGATGACTTTATGGATAGCGACCGGGCTCTATAACTTTTTAATTTTGAGCGTTCATCACATAAGTGGCGAATGCAGATCCTTCGCGGTTTTCCACAAGGCACTTTGGCCACGATATTTATCTTAAATACAAGTATTTCATAGGATTAACCTCTCCCATTCTGATATGGTTTTTTTCGACTATCTGAGCCTTTTTCGTGAATCAGTAGTCTATAAAGTGCACGCCCGATGTTCTCTAAAACAACAAAAAGCAGCCAACTAATTTTGGCGCTTGGGCACACTGACGCGCTCGAGAACTCAGACCATCTCAGGATCAGAAATAAAACCTTTCTTTATAAAAAGAAATGGCACAAATAACTATTCACTTGATTTGGAGAGGGCGCCGTGCGAAAGCTTGGCTTGGGCTTACTGGTAACTGGCGTTTTAGGGCAACTATCAGCTCTACTATGGACCTACACGTCCACAGGACCAACTTGTGAAAATAACGTCGACAATTCATACATCCAGCAAAAAGTGACAGACTTCGAGCACGAATTTGACGACATCGCTAATAAAGTTGCGACAGAAATCAGTACAAATCTTCCCGACGAATTCACGCCCGCATTGAATACGCCCAGCCGCCATCGCGCACTAAAAGCCATTCAGCAACTGGAGTTGCCGGTAGCGCGTAAAGAAAACAATTTTGTCGTCATAGGCCCATATAAACATAAGCAGGACGCGGCTCGAGTCGTGAAAGAGCTGAGTGAAAGTCATGGCGTTCGAGGATGGATGATGGCAGGAAATTGACATAGTCCAATTTAGCGCTGGGCCGACCTTGAACAACCAGCTACTTATTGCATGCCACAAGAGAGCATTCATGATCGCAAAAGAACTTAGAGCCGAACTTGCCCTGAAGAAATTCCTGGACGCCAATCTATGGATTCAGCTTGAACTCAGCGAGCTGAATTACAGCCTCGCTGAAAACTGCGGGCCCTCGCCAGAAGAATATAGCCTTAAATTTCTGAAAGAAGCATTTGAAACAGAAGCGGATGCTCACGACTGCGATTGCTGGGATTTTATCCTGCAGTGGGTAGCTGAAACCAAAGAAGAACTTGAGTTGATGCGCGAAGAACGCATGAAAGAGATCTATGATTCTCTCGACAATTAATAGACTCTACAAGTTTGGTCGTCTATAAAAACCGGCAATTTCAAGATGAAAGACTAACTTCATCGGCGGGAGTATTGCCCAATACCCCCCGCCCTCATCTCGGTTCAAGCCGTCGTATAACAATCCACTACGCGCCGATATTGGCTGGGTGAAGCTCCGATGTGCTGACGGAAAAACCGTGTGAAATGACCTTGCTCGGAGAACCCGAGGTTCTCCGACAACAGGCCCAACGTTCCACTGCGCTCACGCTCCAGCCAGGCAAAAGCCCGGCGCATGCGCGCGTCGTTAAGCAACAGGGTCGGCGTCATGCCGGTATCTTTCTTGAACAGCGCAAAGAAGTGCGCCCGGGACAGACCACAAGTCCGCGCGGCGTTGTCGATCGGGTGCGGATCATCGAGGTGCTCAAGCAACCAGGCGGTGCCACGGCGCACGCGCGCGTCCCGGAACTCACCTGAACTCGGCGCCCCCAATAGCGACAAATGCCGCCAGCTGGAAAAGTCCTCGATCAGTTCGATCAGGAAGTCGAACAGCATGAACTCCATGCGTTCTTTCGGCACGATCCCGCAGCCATGGGCTTCGGCGACCAGGATGTCGGCCAAGGTGCGATTACGGCTCGACAGCTCGATGCACGACTGGGCAAAAAAGTCCGGCCGACCGCTGAGCGCCAGCGACTGCTGGGCAGTGGCCAGCCAGGCGGGCTCGATGTAGAGCGCCAGGATTACAGTGGCACCGGCACCCGGCTGCGGATCGTAGAAATGCGGCTCCCAGGCGTTGACCAGCACTGCCGTGCGATCGCTGAGCGGCACCCGCCGCCCGTTGACGTTGAAGTAAGTGTCTTCACCGGACACTTTGACCAGCACATGGCATTCGGAATGGGTGTGGGTAACCAGCGAACGATCCATGTTCAGCAAGGCGACCCGGCCAAACCTGCCGTGGAAAACCCGTTGGGCAATCGACATCAGATTCCTCCGCTCGCTTGAAGCGATATTGTTATCGGCCACCATGAAGGATTATCGAGGCGTTCATGTGTTTCCGGACCCGACGATCACTCAATGGTTCAGCACTTTGCTGGCCACTATCGCGCGCGAATGACCGAGCGTCTACCTCGACTTTCGCAGCCCCCACGCTCGTCGGAAAAGCCGACTCACTTCAACAAGTTCCGTTTCGAACCGGGCATGTTTGCTGCCTGGCGAGAAAGCAACGATGACGGCGTCTATTTGCCCGGCATGACCACAGCGCCCAGAACAACCGCCAGCAGCGGAAAACGCCTGGGCACCCTGTATCAGGCCAACGCCAATTGGACGCCGACCGCTAACGTTTCCGTTGACCTCGACTATCTGTTCTACGACATCGGTTCGGCGATCAAAAGCGCCGGCGGCAACAACTCGCAAATACTGGTGCTGCGCTCTACGTTTCGCTTTTAGGCATCAAGGTCATCCGACACGCCACTACCGCGGTTACGGCATCAACCGATAACCGCGGCGGCGCCCGCCATGGACATCGACGCAACAGCCTTACCAGAGCGGCAGGCTGTAGCTGACGATCAGGCGATTCTCGTCGATGTCACTGGCAAAGCTCGAGCGATACGTCGCGTTGCGCCATTTGATGCCGACGTTTTCAGCGCGCCACTCTGGATCACATAGCCGATGTCGGTATTACGCTCCCACTCCTTGCCGGTTCCCGAAGCTACTCCCAGGTCAACCTGGTCGCCTTTTACATAGCGGGTCATAAAGGTCAGGCCAGGAATGCCGAGGCCGGCGAAGTTGAAGTCGTAACGGGCTTGCAGGGAGCGCTCGTCCTGATTGCCGAAGTCGTTGATTTGCAGCAGGTTGACCAGGTACGGATCGGTGCCCTGAACGTTGGCGAAACCGGTATCGCCGCTCATTTTCTGGTAGCTGAGACCGAAGGCGTGCGCACCCATTGAATAGGTGAACATGGCGCCGAGCATTTGGTTGTCGACATTGCTGCTGCCGTCATCGGTCGAACGGGCCCAACGCAGATCGGATTTCAGCGCCTGCCCCTCGGCAATAGGCAACACATGCATCACCGTCAGATAATGCTGCTTGTACAGGTCGTCCAACTGCGCGTAGTGGTAGCCAGTACTGAGCGTCTTGCTCCACATGAAATTGCCACCGAGAAAGTCGAACTGGTCGGTGGTGGCCCTCGCCCCGGTCACGATGTTGCGCCTGGGGCCTTTCATGACGGTCATGTCTTCGCGATTGGTCGAGTCGCGCTGGTTCACCTGGGTGAGGCGACCGGCGTCGAAGGTCAGACTCGCGAGGTCCGTCGAGTTCAGCCAGCCCCCTTGGAAGGTCTGCGGCAGCAGCCGTGTATCGTTGGGCTGCAATACCGGCAGCTTGGGAATCAGGGTCCCCACTTTGAGGGTGGACTTGGAGACCCGGAGCTTGGCAGTCAGGCCAAGCTCGCTATTGTCATCGGGTGCCCTCCTCGACTCGGCGCCACGCGGTAGCAGACCGGTGGCGCCCGCGCGATCCGGGCTCGAATCCAGCTTGATGCCGAGTAAACCAAGCGCATCGACCCCCACGCCTACGGGTCCTTCGGTATAGCCGGATCCGTAGCGCAACAGGAAGCCTTGCGCCCACTCCTCCTCCTTGTTTTGTGGGGCCGCTGGCTGGCGGAAGTCTCGGTTCATATAGAAATTGCGCATGTCCAGACTGGCCTTGCTGTCCGCAAGGAACTCAGCCGAAGCGGATGAACAAACGCCAAAAACCCCAGTAAGGCCGGACAGCAGAAAAGTATGGGTGGGACGAAGTACGTGCATAGTTCTCTCTTCTTGTTAGGTGGTAATCGGCGATTCCAAACGGCATTACGTCGAGATACCCGGCGAACCGACATCCATCAGCATCTGCGGATGACGCCTTATATCGCCTGGGTGGTACTGCAACCGTCCAGCAGACGCTGAATGCCCAGCGGGTTGGCATTCCTCAACGCCTCCGGCAGTAGCGTGTCCGGGTAGTTCTGGTAGCACACCGGGCGCAGGAAGCGGTCGATGGCCAGCGTACCGACGGAGGTGCCGCGCGCATCCGAGGTGGCGGGATAAGGCCCGCCGTGCACCATCGCGTCACACACCTCGACGCCGGTCGGGTAGCCGTTGAGCAGTAACCGGCCGGCTTTTTGCTCCAGCACAGGCACCAGTTCGGCGAATGCAGCCAAGTCGCCTGGCTCGGCAATCAGGGTCGCGGTAAGCTGACCGTGCAGGCCATGCAGCGCCTTGATCAACTCGGCCTTGTCAGCCACTTCGACCAGCACGGCGATCGGTCCGAAAACCTCTTCCTGGAGCAACTCGTCGTCTTCCAGCAACAGGCTGACATCGGCCTGGAACAACTGCGGCCTGGCTTGCTCACCTTCCTGTGCCTGCCCCCCCAGATGCTTGATGGCCTTATGTGCATGCAGTACCGCCAGCCCCTTCTCGTAGTTGTGCAGGGTGCCGGCATTGAGCATGGTTTGCGCTGGCTGATCACCCATCAAGCCGGCGATTTTTTCAATAAAGCTGGAGAACTCCGGCGAGCGAATGCCGATCACCAGACCGGGTTTGGTGCAGAACTGGCCACAGCCCATGACCACCGAAGCGGCCAGCTCGTTGGCCACGCTGGCACCACGCTGTTTGAGCGCTTCGGGTAGCACCAGAACCGGGTTGATGCTGGACATCTCGGCGAACACCGGAATCGGCTGCGGCCTCGCCGCGGCCATGTCGCACAGCGCGCGACCGCCTTTGAGCGAGCCGGTGAAACCAACGGCCTGGATCGCCGGGTGTTTAACCAGTGCCTCGCCAACGCCTGCGCCGTAGATCATGTTGAACACGCCTTTGGGCATGCCGGTCTGTTGCGCGGCACGGATGATGGCATCGGCCACGCACTCGGCGGTCGCCATATGGCCACTGTGCGCCTTGAACACCACCGGACAACCAGCAGCCAGGGCGGCGGCGGTATCACCACCTGCCGTGGAGAATGCCAGCGGGAAGTTGCTGGCACCGAATACAGCCACCGGTCCAACGCCCATCTTGCACTGACGCAGATCGACACGCGGCAGCGGCTTGCGATCGGGTTGCGCCAGGTCGATACGGGCACCGTAGAAATCGCCACGGCGCAACACGTTTGCAAACAGCCGCATCTGGCCGCTGGTACGGCCACGCTCACCCTGGATACGGCCGGCAGGCAGCGCGGTTTCGCGGGTTACCAGGGAAACGAAGTCATCACCCAGTGCATCCAGTTCGTCGGCAATAGCGTCGAGAAACGCCGCACGCTTGACAGCCGGCAGTGCACGAAAGGTGGGAAAAGCCGAAGCGGCGGCCAGGGCAGCCGCATCGACTTCGGCGGGGCTCGCCTGGACGAAGTCATAGGGTAACCGCTCGCCAGAGGTCGCATCGTAGCTGTGCAGATAGACGCCGCTTTCACCGCGACGTGTACCGCCAGTGTAGTTATGGCCGAGAATTTTCATGGGTGTCTCCTCGCTCAAAAGGCAGGGATACCGAAACCACCGGGCCGTCGTGATCGCCGCCGACACTGTCCGCGTCTGCAACGTCACTCGACCTGGATGAGGCATCCAGTTGAATTTTTTTGCACAACATCGCGCAAGCCCGAACAGGCCTACGGAAACCGGAATTTCAGTCTCGAACGTCCTTCAATCGATCGGGATGGCCGCATCTTTCGAAGCCAGCCGCAAGGCGTGTTCACGCAGTTCGACTTTGCGCACCTTGCCAGTTGCCGTCTTGCTCAAATCCCCCACGATGACCCGCGTCGGCACCTTGTAATGGGCCAGGCAGGAACGGCAATGGGCGATGAGTTCCGCTTCGCCGATGCTCGCGTCAGGGCTCGTCTCGACAAAGGCACAGGGGGTCTCGCCCCACTTGGCATGGGGCATGGCAACCACCGCCGCGGTACGGACAGCCGGATGCCGGTAAAGCACTTCCTCGACCTCGACCGAACTGATGTTCTCACCACCTGAAATGATGATGTCCTTAGCCCTGTCTCTGATCTGGATGTAGCCGTCCTCATGCACCAGGGCAAGATCGCCGGAATGAAACCAGCCACCCGAAAAGGCCTCGGCGGTGGCCTGCGGATCCTTCAGGTAGCCCATCATCGTCATGTTGCCGCGGAACATCACTTCGCCAATGCTGCGGCCATCGCGCGGCACCGGCGTGAAGTCCTCGGGGTCCAGGACCGCCATATCTTCCTGAGCCGTATAACGCACGCCTTGTCGACTTTTGCGTTCGGTCAGCAAGTCGGTGGAAAGCTCGCTCCATTCCTGGTGCTCGGCACATATCACAGCGGGACCGTAGACCTCCGTCAGACCGTATATCTGCAAAAGATCGATGCCCATTCGATGCAACGCCGCAATCACCGGCAGTTGGGGCGGAGCGCCACCGATCAGGCCATGAACACGGTGGCTGATCCCGGCTTTCCACTCCTTTGGCGCATGGGCCAGCATGGCGTGCACCACTGGCGCGCCGCAGTAATGGGTAACACCGTGTTGTCGAATCATCGACAGCACGCATTGCGGTTCACAGCGGCGAAGACACACGTGAGTGCCGGCGTTGACCGCCATGGTCCAGACGAAGCCCCAGCCATTGCAATGGAACATGGGCAGGGTCCACAAGAAGATGGAGTGCCGCGGCATTTGCCAGTCGAGCATATTTGAAAGCGCCGCCAGATAAGCCCCCCGATGGTGATAAACCACCCCCTTGGGACGCCCTGTGGTGCCCGAGGTGTAGTTCAGGGCAATCGGCTGCCACTCGTCCACAGGTTCCTGCCAATGCTCGTCTGTAGAAGCCGCGCCGATGAACGCCTCGTAGTCGAGCTCACCCAGACGCTCGCCGCCCGGCCCCTCGCTGTCATCGATGTCGATCACCCTTGGCCGGTGCTCCAAAAGTGCCAGCGCCTGGCCGACGGCGCTCGCGTATTCGGTGTCGCTGATCACGAGCCGGGCTTCGCAATGCATCAGGATGTAGGCGATTGCCGCAGGATCGAGCCGGGTGTTGACCGTGCACAAGACCGCGCCACACATCGGTACGCCGAAATGCGCCTCGATCATCTCCGGGGTGTTGGCGGCGATCAATACCACCGTATCGCCACGGCCAATGCCCGCGGCCTTGAGCGCAGATGACAGGCGGCAGACCCGGTCGTAGGTCTCGGACCAGTTGTATCGACGCGCACCATGGATAACCGCCAACCGCTGCGGATATACCTGGGCGGTGCGGGCTATGAAGCCCAGCGGCGTGAGAGGCCGGTAGTTGACCGGACTTTGCTCAAGGCCGAGGTCATAAGGATTGGAGCCTGGCATGCTGATTTTCCCCGAAGATAGCTGAACGACCGGCTCCCCAACGGAACCGGCACAGGCTGCAGGACGCGTTTAGCTCAGCACTTGCCTGGAAATGATCATGCGTTGGATTTCGGAAGTGCCTTCGACGATCTCCAATACCTTGGCGTCGCCGAAAGCGCGTGCGACCGGGTATTCAGTCATGATGCCGTTGCCGCCATGGATCTGGATCGCCTGGTGAGCCGCCTCCATCGCCCTCTCGGTAGCGAAGAGCTTGGCCATGGACGCCTCGACATCACATGACAAACCGGCGTCCTTGCGCGAGGCCGCGTCGTAGAGCATCAGGCGGGCGGCGTGGGCATGGGTGGCCATGTCGGCGACCTTGAACTGCAGCGCCTGAAAATGTTCGAGCCGCTTGCCGAAGGCGCTGCGATCCTTCAAGTAGGCGACCGAGCGTTCCATGGAGCCTTGCAGAATACCCAGCCCCAGCGCACCGATCAGGATGCGCCCGGTGCTTATGTTGCCCAGGGTCTGCTTGAGCCCCGCGCCTTGTTCGCCGAGTAGATGGTCGGCCGGCAGCACGCAATCTTCGAAGAACAGTTCATAAGTGGTCGATCCGCGCCAACCGATCTTCTGCAGCTTGCGCCCCAGGCTGAAACCGGCGGTATCGGACGGCAGGATAAAGTTGGAGATTTCCTTGCGCCCGTCGTCCCGCGTGCCGGTAACGGCTGCGATCACGATCGGACCGGTGATGTCGGTACCCGAATTGGTGATGAAGGTCTTGGAACCATTGATGATCCACTGACCGTCTCGCAGAACGGCACGGGTCTGGATATTGGCGGCGTCCGAGCCTGCATTCGGCTCGGTCAGCCCAATGCAGCCGACCTGCGTCCCGTCGATGATGGGGCGCAAGTAACGCTCCTTCTGCGCAGGAGTGCCATAATTGTTGATCAGGCTGGCGGGCGTGGAATTGGCCATCATGGACGATGCCACAGCCGCGTCTACCCGGGCGATTTCCTCCAGCACAATGGTAAAGCCAAGCCAGTCCCCGCCACCGCCACCGTGCTCCTCCGGGTAGGGAAGGCCGAGGAAGCCCAACTCTCCGGCCTGCTTCCAGACCTGATAGGCAAACTCCTGCTCCTCCCAAAGGCGTTCGGAGACCGGTGCAATCTCCTGCTCGGCGAACCGCCTGACGGCATCGCGAATCATTACATGTTGCTCATTCATCAATAAGACTCCTCGAGCATCCGCAGGTAGTCCTCTGCGGTGGCAGGACGGGGGTTGGTGGCGTGGCAGTGGTCTTTGAGGGCGGCCTGGGCAATCTCAGGCAGCGCAGCCCGGTCCAGGCCCATCGCGCCAAGGCTCACGGGCAGACCCAGGCGGGCGGTCAACCGGGCAATGGCTTCATCTGGGGCGACGCCTGCACTCAGTCCCATGGCTTGGGCCAACGCCTCGTACTTGGCACCGACGGCTGGCCGGTTGAAACGCATCACTGCCGGCAGCAGCACCGCATTGAGGGTGCCATGGTGCAAGGAAATGCCGGGCACGGCCCCCAGGGGATGGGACAGGGCATGCACCGCTCCCAGTCCTTTCTGAAACGCCATCGCGCCTTCAGTCGCCGCCATCATCATGTTCCAGCGCGCCTCCCGGTCACTGCCATCGATCGTCGCGCGCTCGATATTGGCCATGCCCCGACGCAAACCATCCAGGGCAATGGCCTCGGCCGGCGGGTTGATGGCAGGCGCCAGGAAGGTCTCGATGCAGTGGGCGATCGCATCCATGCCGGTAGCCGCTGTCAACATCGGCGGCAGGCCCAACGTCAGATCCGGGTCGCAAATGGCCACTTTAGGCAGCAGATAAGGGCTCAACAGGCCAAGCTTGCGCCCGGACTTCATCACGATAACGCCGGCCCGCCCTACTTCGCTGCCGGTCCCTGCCGTCGTGGGAATCGCCACCAGTGGCGCGACTTTATCGGTGATTCGCCCGACACCGCCATCCACCACCGAATACTGCTGCAGCGGCGCAGGATGGGTGGCCAGAAGCGCCGTCGCTTTGCCCAGATCGATCGGCGATCCGCCACCCAGGGCAACGATGCCATCGCAGTCATTGTCCTTGAACATCGCAGTAGCGGCGACGACCGCCTCCTCGGTGGGATTGGCTGGCGTCTGGTCGAAGATCGCGGCGGGAGGCGAGGCCAGGGTCCCCAGTACGCGATCAAGCAGCCCGGCAGCGCGCACGCCCTGGTCGGTGACGATCAAGGGCCGCCGTATGCCCAGGCGATCAAGCTCGGACGGCAATAGCTCGATTGCGCCCTGTTCGAATTGGATGGTGGTCAAATAGTTGATAACAGCCATAGCGTGGAATCTCCTCGTTTATTGGCGCGACGATGGCGTGCTCAGGACTTGAACACGGCCGCATTCATCAGGGGCAAGGGGTCGGCTATGCGCATCGGGGCATAGTCCATCAGATCGAGTACCTGGCTTTGCAGGTCGATCCCGGGAGCGATTTCCGTCAGCACCAGCCCTTCGGGCTCGATGGCAAACACCGCCCGCTCGGTGATGAGCATGGCGCGCTGGCCACGGGTGGCGACGTTGAGGCGCACCGGATAGGTAATTTCCTGCACGTGGCGGGCGAACTTGCGTACCGATCCCTCACGCACGATGCGCAACTCGCCACCCTCGTACGCCACCTCCAGCCCACCGGTCGTGAAGGTGCCGGTGAAAATCAAGGTTTCAGCGTTGTAGGCGATATCGATGAACCCGCCAGGCCCCGGGTTCGCAGCGCCGAATCGGCTGACGTTGACGTTGCCGTTTTCATCGAACTGGGCGAACGCCAGCGCTGCGACCTTGCAGTTGCCGCCATTGATGAAGTCGAACTGGGCCGGGCCATCGAGCAGCGCCTCCGGATACTTATTGGCGGAGAACTGCCAGCCACTCATGACGATGCCACCGAACGGACCGTGCTCCGTCGTAAAGCGGTGACGCAGGAGTCCGTCGCCATCGAAGGCGCCATCTTCCATCATCACGCTCGGGATATCGGAAGATGCGCCGAAGCCAAAGATGCTCGGCACGCCCGGACGAATCTCGCAAGCCGCCCGCCGGGCGATAATCTTGTCGGCACCGGCAGGCAGTACTGCCGTGCAGCCACCAGGAAAGAGCTGCCCCCCCAGGTAGCTGTCGTCATACACGACCTCGGTGGTCATCATGGCTTGAGGGGCAACGACAACACGATCCACCAGTTCGCCGGGAACACGCACAGCGTGCACCGGCCGCGCCTGGCGGGGGACGATCTTGCGGACCTGCGCGATCACTGTGCCGCCACAGGCCTTAACCGCGAGCGCCATGGCCAAGGCGCTGGAAGTGATCGGCTCGTCTTCGAAGCTGAGGTTGCCGTACTCATCGGCACTGCTTGCGCGCAGCAAGGCTACGTCCACTGGCTGAGCGGGATAAAACAGATATTCCTGGCCTTCGAACTCCACCAGCTTGACCAGATCTTCCTCAGCGCACGCCGTATATTTACCCCCTTGCTGGCGCGGGTCGATGTAACTACCCAGGCCGATGCGCGTGAGGTAACCCGGACCGCGGCGCGCCACTTCCCGGAGCCAATGCATGGTCGCGCCGATGGGCCAGCAATAGGCTTGGACCTTGTTCTCGCGGATCAAGCGCATCATTTGCGGACGTTTTCCGGTCTTCGGATCCAGCGTATTGATGTAGTTGCCCGAGATGACGCGCTTCATCAAGCCTTCTATCGCGACATGATCCATCCCGCGGATGTCCATCGCGTCGCCAACGCTGACCGGAAAGAAAAAAGTCAGATCCCGGGGCGAGGCACTCTCCTCGAAACGCTGCGCCAGCGCCTGCAGCAAGGTATCCGGCGTGAGCCATCCGATAACACCGACACAGCCAACCGTCTGGCCAGACTGAATATCGGCCACGGCCTCGGCAGCCGAGCATATTTTGGTCATTACACTCTCCTCTTGTTTTTATGAGTGCCGAGGGCGTTACTCTTGGAAGTGAATGATGTGGGTGCCGACGCACACGGTGTCGCCGTGCTGGTTGGTCAGTACCGCCTCTGCCCAAAGCCGCTTCTTCTCATCATCGGCACGGGCGATGCGGTAGCTCACGGTCAAGGTGTCACCTATGAATACGGACTGGGTGAAACGTACCCGGTCGTATCCGTAGGAAACGGCCGGGCGGTCGATCAGCCCCAGGTACTTGGTAACGGCGCCAGCGATGTAACCCACCAACATTGCCCCCTGGGCCACCCGAGCGCCCAAGCCGACGCGCTTGCAATACTCCTCGTCGACATGATTGGGATGGTTGTCACCGCTGATCCCGGCAAACGCGTAGATATCGTATTCACTGACTGTGCGGGTGTAGCTGGTCTGCGTGCCGATGAGGGACGAAACCTCTCCGCGATGAGGACTATTGAACTCAGGCATGGCTGTCTCCTTGTGACTGATTTGTGTGCTCATACCCGCTCGGAAGCCAGGCGACCGTCGAGTACCAACAGTGCTTCGAAAAGAAAGTAGTCACCCCAGATCAACTCGTTTTCCATTGCGACACCGAGCTTTCGATTGAAACAACCATGGGTGAGGATGCCGACGGGGCGGGAGTCGCTGGCACCGACCGGGGTCTGATAGCGCAGCACCAATGCCTCGACGATCGCCTCTGCGGACTGCCGATAACGCTCACGTCTTTCCGGCAGGCAGACAGCAAGCTTTAACAATGCAGCCGCGGCGATGGCAGCACCCGAGGTGTCGCGACTGGTATCGGGAATTGCCGGATCATCGAAGTCCCAGTACGCCACATGGTCCTTGGGCTGATGTTCCAACCACCAGTCAGCAACCTGAATGGCGACGTCTCGGAATTCCATTTCTCCGCGATTGAGCGCCTGAGCGAGGGAAACCATCGCCCACGCCTGGGCACGAGTCCACGTGCTTTCGCCGTGAATGCCCTTGTGGGTGTAACGGCGCAGCAACGCCCCGGTTTGCGGATCGAAACTGGCGGACTGACAGACAGATCCGTCATCGCGCACGCAGAGTGCGATATGTTGGCGAAGGTGATTGCGAGCAATCTCGAGGGAGTCAAGCGCTGCCGCATGCTTGATCAATAAAGGAACCGGCCCTGGCAGCGCATCGATGTTTGCCTCGTTGCTGCCGACATCCGAGGCCTCCTCGGCCTCTTTGCCCAAGGGAATCAATTGCGCTTGGGGGTTGTACATGTCGAGCAATCCGCGAGTGCCTGCCAACGACAAATTGCGCGCCGTTTCGTCGTTCAGAAGCTCAGCGCCCAGCTCGGTGCCATACCAGAAGAGAAAGCCCTTGAACGCCGATTGGGACGAAGCGCGTGGCCCAAGGCGCTCGGCCCAGATCCGCGCTTGATCATGGTAACGCGGCTCTTTTGTATGCCAGGCGGCAAGCCAAAGCATGCCCACCCAAAACCCCCCCGTCCAGTCGCCTGCCGGACTACGAGTCCATTCACCAGTGGTTTGGTCGGCGTAATGGGGAAACCCTTGGCCGGGCTGATCGAGGGTCGCGTCAATGCGTGTCAACACTCTATCGATTGCGCGCTTGAGAATCTTGTTATCCAACTTATCTCTCCTATAGTTGCGCCGTTTTCAAATGGCAGAAAATGTCTTCCGATAAGAGCCGAATCAATGTATTGAGCCACTGTCTTGAGGCCACGGAAGACATGTTACGAATTGACTTCCGAGACTTCCAATATATAATTTGATCAAGAATAATATTAAAAAGGTATTAATATGAACCTGCGGCACATGCGCTATTTTATTGCAGTTGCGGAGGAGCTGAGTTTCACTCAGGCCGCGTTACGACTGCACATTGCCCAGCCGCCTCTGAGTCAACAGATTCGTCAATTAGAAGAGGAGCTCGGCGTAACGCTATTTCAACGGACCAAGCGCCATGTGCAACTTACAGATGCTGGCCAGGTATTTTATATTCATGCCAAGCAGATTCTACGGGCCACGGATGTCGCGGCACTGGAGGCTCAACGCGCCGAACGCGGAGAGATTGGCCGGTTGTCCGTGGGCTTCTTCGAACATATGTCCTATACCCTGCTGCCGCCGATTTACCGCGCCTTTTGCGAACGCTTCCCGGATGTGGAAGTGGTCCTGCGCTGGTTCCCTGTGGTGGACCAGGCCGATGCGCTCCTGCGAGGCGATGTCGATATCGCCTTCATGCGCCCCACATCGCAATTCGACGGAATCAGCACCGAGACGCTGCTGACAGAACCCTTCGTACTTGCGATCCCGGAGCACCACCCGCTGGCGTCCCAGGACAGCGTGGCGCTGAGTCAGTGCGCCACCGAGCGCTTTGTCCTGTACGCGCCCAAACTGGCTCCCGATTTTCATACCATGATTTATCGCCTTTGCGCGGAAGCAGGTTTCACACCCAACGCGGCACTGGAGGTCGGCCAGATTTATGCCTGCCTGGGCCTCGTCAGCTCAGGCGTAGGCCTGGCCCTGGTACCGAGTTCTGTTCAGCGCATTCACCTTGAGCACCTTACATACCGGCCTATTCAGGGGCAGATGCCCTTGGTAAAAGTGATGCTTGGATGGCGCAGCAGTAACACTTCGCCGCTATTGCAGTCGTTTATTGATACCGCAAAAGAAGTGATGACGGCCTTCGAGCACGAGCGACTTTAATAATTGACAAGGCGCCCTCTGTGGCGCCATAACTTGCAAGGAAAATGTTTTAACTCTTATATCCAGCCACCCAATATCGCTACCGCGAATAGCACTATAGCTCTCCCTTTGTTCTAAACCGGCCAAGCCAATGCTCGACCTGTTTGAAACCTCAGTGCTTATTTCAAAGTAACAAGCGAGCAACCGCCTGCGGACATCGGCCGAAATGCTTCATCGGCAGGTATTGTGGACAGCAACTTGTAATAGTCGCCAGGGTACTTGGACTCGGAGGGCTTTTTCACTTCGAAGAGATAGAGTGGGTGGATCTTGCGACCATCGGCACGAATACTTCCCTCGCCGAAGAGCTTATCCTCGGTTTTGACCGCCTTCATCCGGGCGACGACTTCGGCACCATTCCCATCGTCATTGTTGACGGCAACTGCTCGCAGATAGTTCGTGACGGCGGAGTAAACACCAGCCTGCGCCATTGTCGGAAATTTCCCGCCGTTGGCAGCAGCGAATACTCTACCGAATTCACGGCTCGCGTCATTCATGTCCCAGTACCAGGCAGCAGTCAGCATCAACCCTTGTGCCGCCTCCAGGCCCAACGCTTGCACGTCGCTAATGAACACCAACAAACCGGCTAGCTTCTGGCCACCAGCGGTGATGCCAAATTCAGACGCTTGCTTGACGGCAACAATGGTGTCCCCACCGGCATTTGCCAACCCGATTATCTGCGCCCCGGAAGCCTGGGCCTGCAACAAGTAAGACGAAAAATCGGTGCCCGGGAACGGATGGCGAACCTTGCCCATCACTGTTCCGCCACTTTTTTCAACGACCGACGCCGTATCACGTTCCAATGCGTGACCAAAGGCGTAATCCGCCGTCATGAAAAACCAGCTTTTGCCGCCACTCCCCACCACCGCTTTACCGGTACCGTTGGCAAGCGCCCATGTGTCGTAGGTCCAATGAATGGTGTTCGGGCTGCACGCCTTACCGGTCAGATCGGAACTGCCGCCACCGGATACCAGGAGCACCTTGTTTTTTTCCCTCACCACTTCATTGACGGCCAGGATGACTGACGAAGTCGGCACGTCGACGATCACATCCACCTTATCCACATCGAACCAACGACGGGCCACACTGGCCCCTACATCTGGCTTGTTCTGGTGATCAGCCGCCACGACCTCGACCTTCAGGCCATGTTTTTCAGGCTCGAAGTCGGCCACCGCCTGCTTTGCGGCCCACACCGAGCCCGGACCGGAAAGCCCGGCATAGGTACCTGACAAATCATTCAATACGCCGATACGCACTACACCATCTGAAACCTGGGCTTGCACGGCCGGAGCGGCTACCAGCAGCCCGAAGCAGATCTTGCGCAGATGAGTATTCAGTTGTTTGATCATTATTATTTTCTCCTACTCTTTCATTCGGGTGTTTAGTACGGGTTTTTTTATATTTTTCGAAGTTGAATGCTCGACATCCGCATCACGGGTTCGCCTCCCTCGCCGAACCATCCGCTCCCCTTGCACCGCCCCCTTTGCGAGAGGCCCCAAGAGACTTTCGGCGGTTTGCATCAGCGCGCCTTGCCGCCAGCCTGCTTTGGTAGAAAGCCGCAAACTCCCCGGCAATACCGCGGCGAAAGAGCAGCACGCAAACGATGAAAATGACGCCCATGATGACTGGCAAGAGCGCGCCCACCTTATCGGCCAATGCGTTCTGCAGAGTCACAACGATGGCGGCCCCTATCAGTGGGCCGAAGATGGTGCCCAGGCCTCCGAGCAGGGTCATCAGCACTACTTCGCCCGAGGTCTGCCAATGGGCGTCGCTCAAGGTCGCGAACTGAAACAACACGGCTTTGGTACCGCCAGCGAGCCCCGCCAGAGCAGCCGAAAGAACGAAGGCCAACAATTTGTATCGGGCTGCCTGATAGCCCAGGGAAATCACCCTCGACTCGTTTTCTCGAATGGCTTTGAGAATCTGGCCAAAAGGAGACTGGATAACGCGATGAATCAACCAGAAGCCAAAAACAAAGATGGCAAACACCAGGTAGTACAGATTTACGTCGTTGCTGAGGTCGATAAACCCAAATAACAGCCCGCGCTGCACACCTTGTAAACCGTCCTCCCCTCCGGTGAACGGAGATTGCAGGAAGACGAAATACATCATCTGCGCCAACGCCAATGTGATCATCGCAAAGTAGATGCCTGAGCACCGTATCGCCAACAGGCCGAATCCCAACCCCAGCACGGCGGCAGCCACAACCGCTGTGAGGATCCCCAGCTCGGGCGGGAAGCCCCACACCTTGATGCTATAGGCGCTCACATAAGCGGCTGCGCCGAAAAAGACGGCATGACCGAACGAAAGCAAGCCGGTATAGCCAAGCAAAAGATTGAATGCACAGGCAAACAGCGCAAAACAAAGCACCTTCATGGCCAGTATCGGGTATATGGCGAAGGGGACAATAGCACCGCAGATGAGCAGAAGGATACAGCCTAATAGTCGCGTTCTCGATGACATGTTACTCAGCCCTCCCAAATAGACCGGCCGGCCGAAATAACAGGACGATCGCCATGATAATAAAAACAATGGTTGCGGAAACTTCCGGATAGAACAGTTTGGCCAAACCCTCAATCACGCCGAGTGAAAGACCGGTAATAATGGCGCCAAAAATCGAGCCCATCCCGCCAATCACCACCACCGCAAATACCACAATAATCAACTGCGAGCCCATCATGGGACTGACTTGTAATACTGGCGCAGCCAGCACCCCGGCAAAACTGGCCAGCGCGACGCCGAAACCATAAGTCAGCATCACCATGACAGGTACATTAATGCCGAAGGCCTGGGTCAATGCCGGGTTTTCCGTGGCAGCACGCAAGTATGACCCCAAGCGTGTCCTTTCGATCATGAACCACGTCAGGGCGCATACGGCAAGCGAGGCAACAATCACCCAGCCTCGGTAGACGGGTAGAAACATGAATCCCAGATTCATTGCCCCTTTCAGTGCCTCAGGGACTGCGTAGGGTTGACCTGAAACACCAAATTCATTACGGAAAACGCCCTCGATGATGAGCGCCATCCCAAATGTCAGCAATAAACCGTATAGATGATCGAGCTTATACAACCACTGCAGCAGAGCGCGTTCGATCACAACGCCGACAATCCCCACCGTGAGTGGTACAAGCAACAATGACCACCAATAGTTGACGCCAAAATAATTGAGACACATCCATGAAAAAAACGCTCCCATCATGAAAAACGCACCGTGCGCGAAATTGATGATGCGAAGCATGCCAAATATAACTGCCAAGCCCAGGCTGAGGATCGCGTAAAACGAGCCGTTAACCAGTCCTAGCATAAGTTGGCCTGTCAAGGCCGACAATGGAACATCGAAGAGTGTTGCCATATTGTTTATCCTGACGATTTGTTATTAGTAGGATATTCGCCGAAGAGCCTGGAAAACTTATAGAGCCACACGCTTCAGCCTTGTACCCAGAAGGTGCGTTGTAGGGGTTTTAAATCCCTTGGCTCGCCGTTGGAACCGTCTAAACCAGACAAGTGCTTTAGCCGATATTAGATCCCTAAATATTCTTGAAGCAGATCGCTTTTTTGCCCAACTTCGTGCTGGTGAATCTCAGCGATAATCTTGCCGTGCTCGACGATATACATGCGATCCGCGAGGGGGGCGGCAAAACGTGAATTCTGTTCGACCAGAAGGATTGTGAAGCCCTTGCTCTTGAGCTGGCGGATGATTTCGGCGAGCCGCTGGACGATGACCGGTGCAAGTCCCTCGGATATCTCGTCAAGCAGTAGAAGGCGCGCACCAGTGCGCAGGACTCGGGCCATGGCCAGCATTTGCTGTTCACCACCCGACATGCGGGTACCTTGGCTGTGACGACGCTCGTAGAGGTTGGGGAACATCTCATAGATTTCCTCCAGGCACATTCCATTGTTTCCTAAACGCGGCAGCAACAGCAGATTTTCCTCACACGAAAGACTGGCATAAATGCCTCTTTCCTCTGGGCAATAACCCACACCCAGGCGCGCAATCTTATGGGGCGATAGATCGATGGTTTCAGTACCGTCTATTATGATCGAACCCTGGCGCTTCCCCGTGAGCCCCATAATGGCTCGCAAGGTGGTGGTGCGGCCTGCGCCATTGCGACCTAACAAAGTAACGCATTCACCCTGCTTCACAGTGAAGTCAATGCCGTGGAGAACGTGAGACTCACCGTAGAAGGCTTGCAAGTTGGCAACTCGCATGTATTCGGTAGCATTGGTCATATCAATGGCTCCCTGGAGAGCGCAGCTCACTGTCGGCACTCCCCATATAGGCTTCGACCACGAGTGGATTGACTGAAACTTCAGAATAACTGCCCTCGGCGAGCACACTGCCGCGAGCAAGTACCGTGATAGTGTCGCAAATCCCCTCTACAACCTTCATGTTATGCTCGACCATCAGGACAGTGCGGTTGGCGGCGACATTCTTGATCAGCTCCATGACCCAATCGACGTCTTCATGCCCCATGCCTTGGGTGGGTTCATCGAGCAACATCAACTCAGGGTCCAGCGCTAAAGTGGTGGCTATTTCCAGCGCTCGCTTGCGGCCATAGGACAGTTCCATTGCTACTAGATCGGCGAATGACTCCAATCCCACTTGGGCGAGCAACTCCATCGCTCTATCGTCAAGAGCGGCAAGTGCAGCGCGCGACTTCCAGAAATGGAAGGAAGTCCCCAGGCTTCGCTGTAGCGGAATATAGATGTTTTCTCGCACGGTAAGGCGAGGAAAGACTGCCGATATCTGGAAAGATCGAATCATCCCTCTGCGCGCTACTGCAGCTGGGTGCTCACGAGTGATGTCCTGGCCGTTGAAGCGAATAGTCCCTTGGGTAGGATCGAGAAACTTGGTGAGCAAGTTAAAACATGTCGTCTTTCCGGCACCGTTGGGACCGATCAGGGCATGAATTGAGCCACGCTTCACACGCAAGTTGATATTTTCAACAGCGATAAATCCTTTGAACTCTTTGGTCAAACCAACAGTTTCCAGAATCGCATCATTAGCCATATTATTTTTCAACTCACGTTCTTGCTTTTCTTGTAATGTGAATCTAAGTCGTCGACTAGTACTGGTCCAATATTATTTTAAGGAATTATTTATACGTAAAAAGTCTTTATTTTCTCGAGTCCAGCCATTTTCAGTATTGTGACTGGGGAAGGTTAAGCGGCTATAGACATAGCCAACGCTTCTGCCAACGACACCCAGCCACTATCATTAGAGCCGAGTGTGGGAGAAAGGCACGAGGGAAAGCTTTGCCTTGAGCGATGGAGTTTTGCGCGGACGTCTGCAAGTTTGCCTCGGAGTCTGAATTTCAGGAAATAACCTGAGCAGGCCAGGATTGAGGCGATATTCAAACCCCCGCATAGCTATCCACTACCCTTCGGTACTGGCTGGGGGAAGCGCCGATGTGCTGACGGAAAAACCGTGTGAAATGACCTTGCTCGGAGAACCCGAGGTTCTCAGACAACAGGCCCAACGTGCCACTGCGCTCACGCTCCAGCCAGGCAAAAGCCCGGCGCATGCGCGCGTCGTTAAGCAGCAGGGTCGGGGTCATGCCGGTGTCTTTCTTGAACAGCGCAAAGAAGTGTGCCCGAGACAGACCACAGGCCCGCGCGGCGTTGTCGATCGGGTTCGGATCATCGAGGTGCTCAAGCAACCAGGCGGTGCCACGGCGCACGCGCGCATCCCGGAACTCACCTGTGTTGGGCGCACCCAGTAGCGACAAATGCCGCCAGCTGGAAAAGTCCTCGATCAGTTCGATCAGGAAGTCGAACAGCATGAACTCCAAACGCTCTTTCGGCACGATCCCACAACCATGCGCTTCGGCGACCAGGATGTCGGCCAGGGTGCGATTTCGACTCGACAGCTCGATGCATGATTGGGCAAAAAAGTCCGGCCGACCGCTGAGCGCCAGCGATTGCTGGGCAGTGGCCAGCCAGGCGGGCTCTATGTAAAGCGCCAGGATTAGCGTGGCACCGGCACCCGGCTGCGGATCGTAGAAATGCGGCTCCCAGGCGTTGACCAACACCGCGGTGCGATCACTGAGCGGAACCCGTCGACCCTTAACGTTGAAGTAAGTATCCTCGCCGGACACTTTGACCAGCACATGGCATTCGGAATGGGTATGGGTGACCAGCGAATGATCCATATTCAGCAAGGCGACCCGGCCAAACCTGCCGTGGAAAACCCGTTGGGCAATCGACATCAGATTCCTCCTCGCTTGAAGCGATATTGTTATCGGCCTCAATGCATATCATCGGGGCGCTTATCTATTTCTCAAGCCCGTCGATCGGTCCATGGTTCAGCCAGACTTGGCTGACCACTATCGCGCGCGAATGACCGAGCGTCTACCTCGACTTTCGCAGCCCCCACGTTCGTCGGAAAAACCGCCTTACAAGGCATGGCGTTCTTTGCCGTGATAAACGCGCAGGATATCGGCCACCACCGCCAGAGCGATCTCCGCCGGGGCCTTGCTGCCCAGATCGAGGCCGATGGGCATGTGCAAACGGGCAATCTGTTCATCCGTCAGACCACCGATGCGCTTGAGCCGCTCGGCGCGCTTGGCCGAGGTTGCCTGAGAACCCATGGCACCGATGTAAAACGCCGGGGTGTGAACCGCTTCCATCAGCGCCAGATCATCGATTCGAGGATCGTGAGTCAGCGCCACCACCGCAGTCGCCGCATGGCAACCACCAGCGGCGATGTACATCGAGGGCAGCATGCGTTGCATCTCCACGCCTTCGAGCTGCACATGCTGCATCTCATCCCGGGGGTCGCAGGCGATGACTTCGCAGCCGATGGCGCGGGCGAAACTGGCGCAAACTTCAGCGACCGGCGACAGCCCGGCCAGAATCAGTCGCAACGCAGGGCCAACACTGATGCGCACCGTCTCGTCGACGACTTGCACCCGCTCGCTGCCGTGTCCGATGTCTGCGTCCAGGCGCAAGGCTCCGCTGCTCAACTCGACATGGCGCAGCAGACGCCGCTGACCCAGTAACGCCGCTTGCAGACTCTCCAGGTGCTCGATCCATTCGAGACTCGCAGCGCGGTGCTCGACCAGCACGATCAGCACGCCACCACAGGGTAATCGCAGACGGTGGCGTTGCTCGACGCTGTCGCCATAACTGACGATCTGCGCCGGTTCGCGTAATTCACCGCGCGTCAGGCTTTCGAGAAACTCCTCCTCGACGCAGCCACCCGACAGCGAGCCGACGTGTTCGCCCGAGCCATTGGTCACCAGCATCGCCCCCGGCGCACGCGGCGCCGAGCCATAGGTGGAGAGCACCGTACACAGCCACTGGGCCTGCCCGGCGCGAGCCCATTGCAGTGCCTGGTCGATCACCTGAACATCGAGATGACGCATGTTTTCTGTACCTCAAGCAAAGCGTGGTGCTGCAGACAGGGTTACGTTTACGGTAACCTGCGAGCAACCTTGTTCAATCGTTGATTCAACATGTCGCCACAACAATTTCTGCAACTTGGGCCGCTGCGCCTGGAATATCGCCAAATTCCTGCGGCTGACCCATCGCGACCGACGCTTGTGCTGTTGCACGAAGGCCTCGGCAGCGCCGATCAATGGAAAGACTTCCCCCAGCGCCTGGCCCAGGCCAGCGGTTGCGGTGTGGTCACCTACAGTCGTCAGGGTTATGGGCAATCGAGCCCGGTAACCCTGCCGCGTCCGCTGAACTACCTGAGCAGCGACGGCCCTCGTGAACTGCGGCAATTGCTCGATGCCTTGCAACTGCCGCAAGTGGTTTTGCTCGGTCACAGTGACGGCGCCTCCATTGTCCTCGCCTATGCCGCCGCCAATGATCCCCGCGTATTGGGCAGCATTGCACTGGCGCCTCACGTGATTGTCGAGACCGAGAGCCTCGATGGCATTCGCCATACCACCGAGGTTTGGCATCAGGGCGAATTGCGCGAACGCCTGACACGCCACCATGGGACCAATGTCGACGGCGCCTTTCACGGTTGGAGCGACAGCTGGTTGCACCCGGACTTTTCCTTGGACGATCTCGAAGCGCAGTTGGCTTATATCGAAAGGCCGCTGCTGGTCATTCAGGGTCGCGAAGACCACTACGCCACGCCCGAGCAACTGATGGTCATCCAGCGACAGGTGCCTGGGCCGTGCCGCTGTGTGTTGCTGGATAACTGCCGGCACTTTCCCCAGACCGAAGCGACCGAGCGGACCTTGCAGCTGATCTGCGAATTCCTGGAGCGCCTCCCCGCCTGAATGCCCCGAATGTGACTCAACCATCGATCACCTCATCCAGCGTTGCTACGCGCTCCGGTCGTTCGCGCCAGCGACGGACGACACCCAGTTCGATATCGAACATATCCAGCACCCTTCCTACAGTGTGATCGATCATGTCATCCAGGCTGGTCGGCTTGGCATAGAACGCAGGCACTGGCGGCGCGATCACCGCACCGAGTTCAGCCAACTCGGTCATGCTGCGCAGGTGATTGCGGTGCAGTGGCGTCTCGCGAACCATCAGCACCAGGCGCCGGCGCTCCTTGAGCACCACGTCGGCGGCGCGGGTCAGCAGCGTTGAGGTCACGCCGCTGGCAATTTCTGACAGGCTGCGTATCGAACACGGCGCGATGATCATGCCCATGGTTTTGAACGAGCCACTGGCAATTGCCGCGCCGATGTCCTGATTGATGTAGCTAACGTCAGCAAGGGTCTTGATCTGAGACCAGGACATCTCGGTTTCATGGGCCAAAGTAATCAGCGCCGACTTGCTGACCACCAGATGGGTTTCAATCGGCGTGTCGCGCAACAGCTCCAGTAGACGTACGCCATAAACGGCGCCGGAGGCACCGGAAATTCCTACGATCAGCCGCTGCGGCCGGCTATTACTGGGAACGCTCATGGTCGCCTTCCTCTATCGGACCTTCTTTGTAGAAATGGATGGCGTCGAGTGCGGTGGTCATGGTTTTGCCGATCATCTCGATGAACAGCATTGCCGCCGGGGTCAGTGGTCGACGGGCGTCGTGCACACAGACCATGCGCCGGCTGATCACCGGCGCGACCAGCGGATAGGCGCGCAACGCGCCTTCGTGCAATCCGCGATGCAAGACGGTTGCCGGCAGCACGCTGACCCAGTCGCTGCGACGCAAGAAGTCCTCAATGACCGCCAGATCGTCCACCTCCAACTGCGGGGTGACTTCAATGCCCTGGGCGGCAAGGTGCTGGTCGATGACCATACGCAGCCCGTGACGACGCGAGGGCAGCACCAGTTTGAATCCCGCCAGACTGGCCAACGGCAAGGGCAACGCTCCGTTAAGGCGATTGGCTGCACCGGTGGCGACCAGTAGCTCCTCATCGAAAATGTCGTGGCCGATCAGGTGCTCATGCTGAAAGCTTTGGTTGATGACCGCGAAATCCAGCACGCCGGTCAGGACCTTCGCGATCAACTCCTGGCTGTAGCCCGAGGTGACGCTCAATTCAACCTGTGGCTGATGCTCGACGAAATGCGCCAGGGTGCTGGCCAACGCGTTGTTGGCGGCAGACGCGATCAGCCCGGCACTGATGCGTCCGCCGATCTGGCCGCTACGGTCGATCAGGGCCTGACGCGCCGCCAGCAGCTGGGCAAGAATCGGCATGAACAAACGATAAGCCTGATCGCCGGCCTCGGTCGGCGCCATGCCCTTGGAGCTGCGCTCGAACAACGTCTGCCCGAGTTCTTCCTCAAGCCTGGCGATCTGCATCGACAACGCCGGTTGCACGATATTCAAGCGCTGCGCAGCCCGGGTGACGGAGCCTTCCTCATAAAGGCAGGTAAAATACTTCAGATGGCGCAGCTCCATGGTCACCCTCGCGTGCGCGCTCAACCGAGCGTGCCGACGTTCTGATAAATGTGTTTGAGCTCGCTGAAATCCAGCAGCGCATCGACGCCATGCAAGCGCCCCAGACCGCTCTTGCGGTAGCCACCAGTTTCCGCCTCGGCGAACAATTTGTTGTGGTCGTTCAGCCACACCGTACCGTTGCGCAGTGCCCGAGCGACACGCCAGGCGCGAGCGCCCTGCCCGGTCCAGACACTCGCCGACAGACCGAACTCGGTATGGTTGGCGCGCGCTACTGCCTCGGCTTCATCTTCGAAGGACTCCAGCACCAGCAACGGGCCGAAGATTTCCTCCTGGCAGAAGAACGCGCCGCTGTCGCGGTGGGCGATCAGTGCAGGGGCGAGGAAGGCGCCCTGACTCAGCGCGCCATCCGGGCGGCCGCCGGCCAGCAGCACCTCGTCGCAACAGTCCAGCGCCTCGGCGATGCGCCTCTCGACCTTGTCGCGCGACTGCCAGTCGATCAGCGGGCCCATTTGCGTCGCCGCCTCCAAACCGTGGCCCAGGCGGATTTCGCCGAGCGCGGCACTGAGCGCACGTTTCATCTCGGCAAAACGGCTGGCCTGCACCAGCACGCGCCGTGCGGCGGTGCACTGTTGGCCGGAAATGATGGTTGCTGCTGCCGCCAGTTTCGGTGCGATAGCCTCGACGTCGGTATCCTCGAAGACCAGGCAACAGGATTTGCCGCCGAGTTCAAGGGACAGCTTCTTCATGGTCGCTGCGGCGTCTTGCATGATGCGCTGGCCGGTTGCGGTGGAGCCAGTAAAGCTGAGCACATCTACCAGCGGCGAAGCCACCAGGTACGCCGCGCCGACATGCCCAGTTTCAGCGAACAGGTTGACCGCGCCGGCCGGTAGGCCCGGTAGGGCGAATAGCGGCTCGAGCATGGCCGCGTTGAATAGCGCGGTCTGCGGCGCCGGCTTGATCACCGCGGTGCAGCCGGCCGCCAATGCCGGGGCGAGGGCGCGCACCAGCAGCACCGCCGGGGCATTCCATGGAATGATCAGCCCCGCGACCCCGGCCGGTTCACGCAGCATGTTGGAGAACTCGCCAGGCGCCACCTCCATCACATGGCCGGGGTTGTGTCGGGCCAGACCGGCATAATAGACAATCTCGGAAATCGCCCCGGCTATCTCGCCGCGCGATTGCACCAGGGCCTTGCCATTCTCGCGGGTGAGCAGCTGCGCCAGTTCCTCCTGGCGTGCCTTGAGGCCTGCGGCCCAGTCCAGCAGCAATTGCTGACGCAGGCGCGGATTCTGTGACCACTGCGGGTTGGCGAAGGCGCGCGCGGCGGCGGAGACCGCCGCTTGCGCCTCGGCTTCGCCGCCATCGGCGAAGCGGCCGATCAACTCGCAGCTGGCCGGGTCGAAGCTGTCCGCCCAATGTCCCGCGTCGGTCCATTGCCCATCGATGAAATGTCTGCTTTGCATGAGTCCTCCGGTATTCCGTGGGTCAGCGAGCAGCGGTCGACCACCAGAACCGACCGCTCATTGAGTCGCTGTCAGAGCTGGTGTTCGGTAGCCGCTTTGGACGCGCGCTCGACCTGCTGCGCATCAACGCGAGCCTGGTCCTCGGGTTTGCGCGCCGCATCCGACATGCCATTGAACAGCGTGCCCAGCACGCCCTTGTTCAAGTCGCTGGTGCCAAACAGTGCATCGCAGATCGGAAAGGTCAGGTTGAAATTGCGCGTGTGCATGAAGTCCGGGTTGTGATGCAGGACATGCATGCGGCGCACCGTGTTGACCAGCGGCATGGCATCGAGCAGCGGATGCTCGAGGTGCGACAGCGTGTGCAGGCCTTCGTACATCAGGAAGTAGGCCGCCATCGTCAACATTGCGATATAGCCGGCGTTGGCCGTCCATAACGTGCCCAGCAGCAGGGCCAGCGGCAGCGCGGCCATCACGAACAACACCGGAGCGAATGGGGGAAACAGCAGAGCGCGCCAATCCTGATGGCCGTGATAGTCCAGCGTCTTGTGCGAGAAGAACTGATGGTGGGTGGCGACATGCCGCTTGTAGGCCGGCTTGAGCCAGCTCCTAGGGCTGTGTAGCAAATAACGGTGGCCCGCCCATTCGGCCCAATTGCCGAACAGGAACATCGGCACTACCACCAGCAACCACTCCTGCCAGCTCGCATCGACAATCTGGCTGGCGCAGTACCAGAGCACCCCGCCGGTGAACAGCAGGGTGAAAGCCAGGTGCATTTCGCCGCGATACCAGCTGGGTGTGGACGCACGATAGCTCTCGCGGTATGCGTGCGAACGCTCAACGATTTGTTGTTCACGATTCATAACGGTTTACCCTTTCAATGAAATATCGGCTGCGCATGGACTCCCCCTATCAGTGGGTCACCGAGCCGCCGTCGACCACCACAGTCTGGCCGCTCATGAAATCGCTGTCGGCGCTGGCCAGAAACAGCAGCGCGCCGACCAGGTCTTCCGGTACCGCCTCGCGCTTGATGCAGCGGCTGGCGATGTTGTTGCGCACGATGTCGCCGGCCCAGGCGGCGTTGGCCTGGACGTTGGCGCTCATGGTCAGGCCGGGGGCCAGGCAGTTGCAGCGGATGCCGGCGTCGCCGACTTCGCGCGCTATCGAGCGTGTCAGGGCAATCACCGCGCCCTTCGACGCGACATACGCCGCCATCATCGGCGCGCCTTTGAAAGCCGTTGCCGAGGCAATATTGACGATCTTGCCGTAGCCCTGACGGCGCATCACCGGCATTACCGCCTTCGCGCACTCGAAGGAACCGCGCACGTTGACTGCCATGATCCGGTCCCATTCCGCCGAGCTGGTCTGCTCGAAAGGTTTGAGTTCCAGGGTGGCGAACAACGCCGCGTTGTTGATCAGCACGTGCACACCGCTGAACTGCGCCACGGCTTCCTCGACCATGGCTTGCACCGCGGCACCGTCGGTCACGTCGCAAGCGATTGCCAGGGCCGTACCGCCCTTGTTGCGGATCGCGGCAGCGGTTTCGTCAGGCGCCTTCAAATCGCAGAGCACCACCTTCGCGCCCTCGGCCGCCAGCGCCTTGGCGTAGGTGGCGCCGATACCTTGGGCCGCGCCGGTGACGATAGCGACCTTGCCGGTCAATCTGTTCATTGCCATCTCCTTCACTTGAAGTTGCCTTGGGTTTCCGGAATCACCACGCTGCCGATCAGGTAGATCACCGACAGGCCGGCGGCGAAAATCGCCAGTACCATGGGGATCTGCGCGGGGCTGCTGCTGAACAGGGACACAAAGGTCGGCATGGTTCCACCGAGGGCGAAACCGATGTTCCAGGACAATCCTGTGCCGCTGGCGCGCAGCTCGGTGCTGAAGCGTTCGTTGAGGAAGATCAGGATCGGCGCGATGATCGCCCCGCCCATGAAGGCGATGCCCACGCAATACAGCGCAGTGCGGGTCAGCGAACCCGGCTCGGCGACACCGAGGAACATCATCGGCAAGCTCACCAGGTTAATCACACCCAGTAGCATGAAGGTCTTCTTGCGACCGATCAGGTCACTCAGGTAACCGAAGGCCAGTGCTCCGACAATGGTTGCCACCGACCCGTACATGAGCATCTGCGAAGTTTGCGTATGGGGCACTTTGGCGACCACGTTGAGCAAGGTCGGCAGATAACCGCAGGCCAGGTAATACGTCGCTCCGCCGCCGAATGTAATCAGCAGATTGACCAGCATCACGCTGCGGTACTCGCGACCAAACAGACGCTTGAGCGGCGACACGACCACTACCGCCGGCCCCTTGGTCTTGCGCGCTTGTTGCAGTTGCTGCCAGACCGGGGTTTCTTCCAGATAGCGGAACATCACCAGCCCGAAAAACGTGCTGAGCAGCCCGCAGAAGAACATGAAGCGCCAGCCCCAGACGTCAAATTCATCCCCGGGGAAAATTTCCGACAACACCAGGTAAGTGAACGACGCCAACAGCGCGCCCATGCCGGCACCGGCACCACCGATCAACCCGGACATCAGGCCGCGATAGCGCGGCGAGATGGATTCGGTGCCGATGGTGTGAGTGGAGGCCACGATGCCGCCAACGAAAATGCCCTGAATCACCCGCAATAGCAGAAACAGTATCGGGGCCAATAAGCCGGCCTGATGAATGGTCGGCAGCGCGCCAAACAGTGCCGTGGAAATACCGACGCCGACCATCGACACCATCAACGCTCGCTTGCGGCCGTGCTTGTCGGCATACGCGCCGAAGATTGCCGAACCCAGGGGGCGCACCAGCAGGGCCACGGCGAATGAGGCGTATACCGCGGCCAGCGACAGTGTCGGGGTGTCCGAGGGGAAAAACATGCGGCCGATGATCGGCGCCACGTAGAGCAGAATGAACAGGTCAAACAAATCCAGCGCCCAGCCGAATGTTGAGGCAAATGCCGCCAGTAAAGCCTTGCCCGGTGGAATCTGCGGTGTATCGATAGCGGCGCTGGTTGGCGATGCAGTTGTTGTTGTTGTTGTTGTCGTGGTCATGGTTGCCTCACGCAAGACGTGTCTTGAGTTGGTTGGAACTATCGGAAACAGGCCGCCGAATCCAGCGGCCACCGGGTTCAATCGTGCATCTGGAGCACGCGCTGCCAGTCCTGCGGGGCCGCGTCCGCCAACTTGTCGAGTTCGACTTCCTGTTGGCCTGGCACCTGGATTCGTTTGAAGCGCATGGTCGGTGCCGACAGCGACACCGTGGCGTCGTAGCCCATCTTCGAGCCAACACCGTCACGGGTGGACGGGTCGAGTTTCGAGCCCTGGGATTCGTGGATCAGCACCAGGTCGCGGTCGGCCTGGAAACGGGTGGCAATCGCCCACTCGACTTCGGTGGGGTCATGAATGTCCACATCCAGATCCACCACGGTGACATGCTTGATGTCGTAGTGACCGCCCAGCGCGCCGAGGATGACGTTCTTGCCCTCGCCTTCGGAGCGTTTGTCGATCTGCACATAAAGGTGATAACGACACACTCCGCCCTTGCTCAGGTGCACGTCACGCACGCACGGAAAACTGCGGCGCAAGTGCGCGAGCATGGTCGCTTCGCGCGGGATGCCGCCGAGCAGCAAGTGTTCCAGGCCGCCGCCGACGATGGTGTGAAAGATCGGGTTGTGACGATGGGTTACGGCGTCGACTTCGATCACATGTCGCTCGGCGCGTTCGCCGTAGTACTGCGGAAACTCGCCGAACGGCCCTTCCATCTCCCGCGCCTTGGCCAGCAACCGGCCCTCGATGACGATCTCGGCGTCGGCAGGCACGCGAATCTGATGGGTCACGCAGCGCGTTACCGCCAGCGGACGGCCATGCAGAGCGCCGGCGATTTCCAGTTCGTCGTGATCGATCGGCACGATGGCCTGGGACGCCAGCAAGGTCAGCGGATCAGCACCAATTACCACCGCCACGTCCAGATCCTCACCCAGCGCCTCGACTTCCTGAAAGAAGGCCAGCGCATGGCGTGGCAGCAGCAATGCACCCAGTCGATTTGGGCTGCTCACCTGCAAGCGGTGAATCGAAACGTTCTGCACCCCGGTGCGCGGGTTGCGGGTAATCAGCAGGCCAGCGGTGATGTAAGGGCCGCTGTCGTACTCGTTGTGGGTGGGAATTGGTAGCAGTTTGTTCAGGTCGATCTCGCGATGCACCACTTGCTGACAAGCTGCATCGCTGACTTCCCGCCACGGCAGCGGATTGAGGCTGGCCGCCTCGAAACGCGCCAACACTTCAGCGGACTCCACGCCCATCGCCTCGGCCATCCACTGCCGGTCGGACAGCAGGCCGGAAACCACCGCAATCGAGTGGCCGCCAGGCTGGGGAAACAGTGAAGCGCTCTTGCCGTCCAGACGATTAGCAATCGCTGCAACGCCGAAACGCAGGTCCACGCCGGGACGTATCATTGCCAAACGCTGCTGGCGCTGCAAATGGTCGAGCCAGCCACGCAGGCTGGCGCCTGCTGGCAAGTCCCCGGCCATGTCGGCTTCGGGGGTGGAAAGCGTCACAGGCTGCATGGCCTTACCTCGTCATTATTATTTTGGTGGCATGCCCGGTCATCCGGCGGCGGGTTAAAGAACGGCTGATAGAAGTCCTTGAGCAACAAGGTGGCGATGCCCATGGTTAGCGCGGCCATGGTGCCGAACAGCGCCCCGGCCAGTCCTGCAACGGCGATCCCGGCCATCCATTCGTGCATGTGCCCGAAAAATTGCGCAACGGCCTGCAACGATGGAATCACCGCCGGGAATTCCTTGCCTCCGGAGGTGAAGTTTTTCGCGCTTTGTGTAGAGCGTCGAACCCAGAAACTGATCAACGCCAAGACCACCCTGTAGGCGGCCACGATGGTTAATACCAGCCAGCTAGAAGCCATAAGTGGAACTCCGATTTTTATATTTATTGGACGGATTTCGGTGCAGCCGATCTCACCCTACGAGCCCCGCAACGGGTTTTCTATTAACGAATATTGATGCGCCCTATCAGTTTCAGTGAAGGGGCGGCAGGCCCTGCTCCATAGGGAGGCACGCCTTTGCCGACATGCTCCCGGGCCTGCTCGCCGGTACGCATTTACTCGCCGGTGAACACTGCCGGACGCTTGCTGTGAAACGCTTCGACGCCTTCCTTGAAGTCCTTGGAGCTGCGCAGGCGGCTGTAGCAGTGACCTTCCATTTCGATCGCGACGGTCAGCGGCGCATCTTCGTTGTCGTTGATCAGTTTTTTCGCCGTGCGCTGAGCCAGCGGCGAGAAGCGCCGCAGTTCATCAGCCAGCGCATCGACGGTGTTTTCCAGTTCGGTATCTGGCACGACCTCGGTAGCAATACCCCAGGCATAGGCCTGGTCGCCCGTAATGCGCTTGGCGCGCATCACCATGTGTTTGGTGCGGGTGATGCCGATGATTTTCTGCAGGCGTGCGGAGCCTCCCGAGCCTGGGATCTGACCCAGGTTCTGCTCCGGCAAGGCGTAGCGCGTGGTTTGCGAAGCAACGCGGAAATCGCAGGCCAGGGACAATTCAAAACCGACGCCGAAGGTGTAACCACGGTTGGCGACGATTACCGGTTTTTCGCAACGTGCCGGTGCCGCAACGTTCCAGGCCAGCTTCGAAACGTGCTCCGGCGAAGCTTCAAGGAAACCCTTGATGTCGCCACCGCTGGAGAAGTGTTCACCCACCGAGCGCAGCACGATGACGCGCACATCTTTGTGTGCATCGAGGGCTTCGAAGACCAGGCGCAGTTGATCACGCTGCCCCATGGAAATGACGTTCAACGGCGCCCGGTTGAGGATGATGTCAGCGCGCTCGCGGGACACATCGACTTCAACCTGGAAGCCATCGAACTGAGTGTCGAGAAATTGCTGGATCGCTTGTTGTTGCATTGTAGTGTCCTCTGGATGATTAGCTGATGGCCTTCAAGGCCTGTTCCTGAAATTGGGCCAGCAGCACGCGCCGCAGCACCTTGCCAACTGGAGATTTGGGAATCTGATCGATGAACTGGTAACGCCGTGGCCGCTTGAATTTGGCCAGGCCCGAAGCGATGCAATGAGCATCGAGGTCGCATTCCGACACCTCGGCGCGCAGCTTGATAAACGCTGCAATGATCTTGCCCCACTGCTCGTCAGGCAGACCGACCACCACCACTTCTTCCACTGCCGGGTGCAGAGAGAGCATGTTTTCGATTTCCGCCGGGCTGACGTTTTCGCCGCCGGTGATGATCAAGTCATCGACACGACCCGTGACGAACAGATCGCCTTCCAGATCGAAGTAGCCGATGTCACCGGTGAAATACCATCCGTCACGCAACGCCTTGGCGTTCGCCTCAGGGCGGTTCAGGTAGCCTTCGAACGCCTCGTCACTCGCCAGGTCGGCGATGATCTGGCCCTCCTCCAATGGGTTGGCCTGCACGTCCACCGTTTCAGCATCGATCGGTACCACGCGCACGCGCTGGTTCATTGCACTGCGCCCTGAGGAGCCGGGTTTGCGACTGGCCTGCTGGTCGATGGTGAAGGTGTAGATTTCCGAGCTGCCGTAATGGTTGACGAACAACTGCGGCTGGAACGCCTGCTCGACGCGACGCATCAAGCCGTCGCTCATCGGCGCGCCGGCAAAGCCGATTTTCTCCACACTGGCTACTCGCTCGCGGCCGAAGGCCGGGTGCTCGATGAGCATGTGGTAGAGCGTCGGTACGAGGTACAGGTTGCTGACCTTTTCCCGCTCGATGGCCTGCAGCGTGGCTTCCACGTCGAACTTCGGCACACAGACGAAATGCCCGTCGATCAGCGCCATGGACAGCAACGAACGCACGCCCATGGTGTGGTAAAGCGGCATGACACCCAGCGTGCACTCGCTCTGGCGGTAGAGGTTTTGCGCTACGTGGGCCACCGCCGCGGCGCGTTCACTACGGTGCCGACGGGGCACGCCCTTGGGCTTGCTGGTGGTTCCGGAGGTGTACAGCAGCAGTGAAAAGTCTTCGGCGTCGGCCTGCAAAATGATGTCGGAGGGGGTCTGCGAACACAGCTCCTCGAAACTCAGGTCGGTGTCGGCGGCACGGATACCGGCGGCGATCCGTGGCAGCCTGGTGGCGGCGCTGCAACCGGCCACCGCGGCCACGGTCGCGTCGTCGTAAGCCAGTGCGCGGATTTGCGCATCTTCGATGCAGTAGCCCAGTTCATCGGCAGTCGAACGCCAGTTCAACGGGGTCATGACCACGCCCGCAAACTGACAGGCCCAATGCAGGGTCGCCATCTGCCAGCGGTTCTGCATCGCTACCAGCAGTCGGTCACCCCGTTGCAGCCTAAGGCGTTGCAAGCCCCGCGCTGCACTCTGGATATCGACGAACCAGTCTTCATAGGTTTTCTTCAACGCACCGTCACTGACCGCCACGGCGTGCGGTCGGCGTTCAACGGCAGCGAGAAAACTGCGTCCGAGATCGAACATTATTGTTATACCCCTTTGTTCGTTTGGCGCTGGGCAGCGACTTCGAGCACGGCCTGGACGATGCCGGTGTAGCCCGTGCAGCGACATAGATGCCCCGAAAGCATGTCGCGTACCTGGGTCTCGTCCGGGTTGGGTACCCGTTCGAGGAAATCCACGCAGGACATGAGAATGCCCGCAGTGCAAAAGCCGCACTGCAAGGCGTGATGACGGCGAAAGGCTTGTTGCAGATCGCTCAGTGTGTCGTCGTCGGCCAGGGACTCGACGGTCTCGATACGCCGTTCGTGCCCCTGTACCGCGAGCATCAGGCAGGAACGCATGGCGACCCCGTCCACCAGCACCGTGCAGGCGCCGCAGACACCGTGTTCGCAACCGACATGGACGCCGGTGGCACCGAGGTCGTGGCGCAGGAAGTCGCAGAGTTGGGTCCGCGGTTCGGCCAGCGCTTCGCGGGAGCGGCCATTGAGTTCCAGGCGAATCGGAAAGGTTTGGTCGGCAGTTACACGCATGTTCAGACTCCTTCGATCATCTGATGACCCAGCTCGCGAACCAGTTGGCGGCGATAGGCGGCGCTGGCGTGCACGTCGTCTTGTGCATCGAGCGACCAGGCGGTTTGATTGAGCGCGTCAGGCAGCGCCGCACCCCGTGGCAGGCTGCGACGTTGCGGACGGTCGGCGACCCCGCCGATGCCGAGTTCGACCTGGTCCGTCCCGATGGCCGCGGCCAGGGAGACAATTGCAAAGTCGCCGTGGCGCATGGCGATTTCGCGGAAGCGATAGGTGATGCCTTCGCGCTTGAGCGGAAAACGCACCTCGACGACCAGCTCATCCGCACGCTTGTCGGTGGTGAGAATGCCTTGGAAGAAGTCGGCGGCCTTGACGATGCGCTTGCCTTTTTTGGACTCGAGAACGATCTCGCCGCCCAGTGTCACCAGGCACAGCGGCAACTCGGCGCTGGGGTCGGCGTGAGCCACCGAACCGCAGACCGTACCGCGATTACGCGTCTGGAAGTGGCCGATCCAGGGCATCGCCAGTGCCAATAAAGGCACCTCGTCCATCAGGGTCGAACGCGCCAGCAACTGCGCCTGTCGCACCCCGGCACCTACCGCCAGGCAATCCTTGCGCAGCTCGATATAGGCCAGCTCGGCCACATGATTGATATCGATCAGCAACTTGGGTTGAGCCAGGCGCATGTTCAGCACCGCCATCAGCGATTGGCCACCGGCGATGATGCGAGCCTCCTGGCCATACTCGGCGAGCAACTCAACCACCTGACGACGGGTTTCAGCCCGAACGTAATCGAAAGCAGCCGGTTTCATTGCGCACCCCCCTTGCCAAACAGCGCGCCAAGCGAGGCGCGCAGTCGCGCCCACCAGCCGGTGGAGATGGCTTGGCCGCTGACCCGTTGCGACAGGCGAGTAAAGATTTGTCCGATGATCACTTTCGAGGCCCCTTGCAACATTCGGCCGCCGACCGCGGCGACTTTGCCGCTGACCGCCACCTGGTATTGGTATTCCAGACGCGTGTGGCCATTTTCCAGTTCGACGAAACGCACTTTGGCCTGGCCCTGGGCCGAACCCATCGAGCTGCTGCCGGAACCGGACAGACGCAACGAATGCGGTGGGTCCAGATCACTCAGGGCCACCTTGGCCTCGAAGCGCGCACGGATCATGCCGACGCCGACGGTGACGTCTGCGCGGTATCGGTTCTCGCCTTCAAGCACGAGGTCGTGGCAACCGGGAATGATCGCCGCCAGCGTCTGCGGGTCGAGCAAGGTATCGAAGACCTGTTGCGGCGAAGCAGGAATCACCACCGAGTCGTTGGCCCGCAACGCGGGTCCACCGGCAGGTGCTGCGTCCAGGTCTTCGTCGGGCTCCATACCGGCGGGCCGAGGGGGCTCGTCGATCCCGATGAGCGTGCGTACTTTCGATGGTGTCAGTGGCAGACGGATGTCCGAGCGACCGAGGGCGTCGGCCACCGCGTTGGCGATGCACACCGGCGTGCTCATGTTGTTGCCCTCGCCCACACCCTTGGAGCCCAGCGGGGTGAAGGGCGATGGCGTATCCATGTGCAGGATCACCGGTTCGATCACTTCCGGTGCGGTTGGCACCAGATAATCGGCGAAGGTCCCGGAGAGGAAGCTGCCGTCCTCACCGTAGGCGAATTCTTCCATCAGCGCCGCGCCGAGGCCTTGGGTGAAGCCACCACGAATCTGGCCGTCGACCAGCGCGGGGTTGAGCAGGCGGCCGGCGTCATGGCAGGTGACGTAGCGATCGATGTGGATCTCGCCGGTCATGCGGTCGATTTCCAGACCACAGATGTCGAAGACAAAGCCGTAGCACAGCGAGCTATTGACCTGGTCCTGGTCGTCCGGGGCCACCAATTGCGGCGGGCTCCAGAACGCGGTTTCGCGCAGACCGCCACTTTCACCTTCCGGTAGCAGGCCCGGCGACCAGTGGGTCGCACCGGCAATCCGATGGAATGGCGCCACCGCCCCGCCATTGACCACAAAAATCTTGCCGCCGGCGAAACGAATATCTTCGGGACTGGCCTGCAATTGCTCGCCGGCAATCACGGCGAGGCGATCGCGGATCTTCAGCGCGGCCTTATAGACGGCACCGGCCACAGCGCCGGCGAAACGGCTGGAATAGTTGCCCGAGGCAATCGACCAAGCGTCCTTCTGAGTATCCAGCTCGACGTTGACCACGATGGATTCCAATGCAACCCCAAGCACGTCGGCGACGACCTGAGCGACGGTGGTTTGATGGCCCTGCCCTTGCGGTGTCGAGGACACATGCACACTGACGTCACCCAACGGGCCGACGTTGATGGTTGCGGTGGCGACAGCGCCGTTTTTCGGACCGGCCTTGCGCCGCTCTTCGGGTGTCATCGCGGTGGTGATGTAACCCATGTTGGAAATCGAGGGTTCAATGACGGCGGCATAGCCAATGCCATAGATTCGACCTTCCGCCCGCGCCTGATCACGACGTTTGAGCAACTCGTCGAGTCCACCGTCAGCCGCCGCCAAGGCAATGCAAGCTTGGTAGTTGCCGGAATCGAGCAACGCACCGGCGGCCGCGCGATATGGGAAGGCATCGGCCGGCACCAGGTTGCGGCGGATCACGTCCAACGGATCAAGCTTCAACTGCACGGCGATATGTTGCAGCAGCCGCTCCAGGGCGAAATATACCTGCGGGCCACCGAAACCACGGTTCAGGCCGGAAGGGGTTTTGTTGGTCAGCACCACGCGGTTGCGCACTTGCAGATTGCGGATCGCATAGGCACCCGTCAGGTTGCCGTGCATGCGGTAGAAAGTCGCCGGTTCAGGCGCTCTAAGGTAGGCACCACAATCGTCGATCTGGTCATAACGCAAAGCGGTGATGCGCCCGTCTGCTTCTACCGCCGCTTCAATTTCGGTCACCCGATTGGTCGCCGAAGAAGCCCCCTGAAGATGTTCCAGACGGTCCTCGACCCACTTCACCGGTGCGCCGACCTTGCGTGACGCCAGCCCCATCATCACCACGTAAGGGAAAACCCCTTGCTTGATGCCAAAGCTGCCACCGGAATCTTTCGGTGTGCGCAAACGCAAGCGGTTGCCAGGCACATTCAGAGCCCGGGCCATGACCGTGTGTAATGCATAGGGGCCCTGGAAATTGGCCAGCACGTCATAAATGCCGGTGGCGCGCTCGTACTGAGCCAACACCACATAGCATTCAATGGGTGTGCAGGAACTGCGCGGAAACTTCACTTTGAGCGAGACCTTGTGCGGCGCCTGCTCGAAGGCCTGCTCCGGCTCGCCATAACGAAAGCGTCGTTCGTTGACCACGTTGCTGCCGACGGCTTCGTGCAGGATAGGCGCCTGTTCGGCGGTGGCCCGTTCTGGATCGATGATCGGGGGCAGCGGCTCGTATTCAACGCGCACACCTTCGATGGCGTCTTCGGCCAGATAGCGGCTCTCGGCGATCACCACGGCCACCGGCTCTCCAACGTAGCGCACTTTGTCGACGGCGACGCACCAGTGCTCCATCGGCTGACGTACACCCACCGGAAATGGCAGCGCCCAGCGTTTGACGTCTTCGCCGACCAGCACGCCGTGCACGCCTTTCATCAGCAGCGCACTGGAAAAGTCCACCGAGGTGATCCGCGCATGAGCGTGGGGTGAACGGATGATCGCCGCATGGAGCGTCCCCGGCGGGATCGCAGCGTCATCGGCATAGCAGCCGAGACCGCGCAACAATGCGGCGTCCTCGACACGGGCCTGACGGGCGCCGATGTGGCCGGTCTGATTTTCGGTAGCAGGTTGGAAACTAGTCATTTTTTCGCGGCTCTTGTTGTTATGCAGCGCGATAGCGTTAGAGCCGAGTGTGTGAGAAAGGCGCAGGGAGCGCCTTGCCTGGGGAGAGGGAGTTCTGCGTTGGAGTCTGACAATTTGCCTTAGCGTCTGATTTACAGGACTGGGACCCGACAGAATGGCCGCTCAGGGAAGGGGCGCGGGATGGCTCAGGAAAGCTTCGATTTCTGCGTAGGGCATTGGTTTGGCAAAGTAATACCCCTGAAAAATATCGCAGCGACTGCCCTTCAGGAAATCCACCTGAGACGCCGTTTCCACGCCTTCGGCGACCACCGTCAGGCTGAGGTGATGGGCCATGGAAATAATGCCTTGGGTGATCGCCCAAGCCACCCTGGAGAAACATGGTCTGCGTGGTGAGCAGTTAGAGCTGGAGATCACCGAGTCGCTTCTGTTGCATAGCGCGATCGATACGTTGCACCGGCTCAAGGCGTTGGGGGTGCGCATTGCGCTCGATGATTTCGGCACCGGCTTTTCCAGCCTCAGTTATCTCAAGCGTTTGCCCATCCACAAGATCAAGATTGATCGCTCGTTCATCCAGGAAATCGCCACCGACCCTCACGATGCGGTACTCGATACGGCCTGCGCGCACTTGCGCCAGTTAGGCGAGCAGGGCATCACCGGCATCTCGATGGCGGTGAATATTTCGCCGATGCATTTTCAGCGTGGCAATTTCGTCCAGTGTGTCTTCGTCATCTACTATCAAAACGTGAATGTCAGACATCGGTGGTTTACTTCGCCTCGTTCCCTGGGGGCGCGGGAAAGTCCAGGATCACCTGAGTTCCTACGCCAAGCGTACTGATAATGTCCATGCGCGCACCGTTGGCATCCAGCAGTTGCTGACTGATGCTCAGCCCCAGCCCTGTACCCCGCGCCTTGGAGGTAAAAAAACGGTTGGCGGATGCGCTGCAAGTCCGCCTCGGAGATACCGCAGCCCTGGTCAATGACCATGACTCGCACCTGCCCATCCCATACTTGGGCGCACAGGCGCACGGGGCTCTGGTTGTCGCAAGCCTGGAACGCATTCAAACAAAGGTTGACCAGGATCTGCCGGATCTGGTCCGGGTCGACGTAAAGCTGCAAGCCTGGTTCTGTTTCGCACAGCAATTGCGGGTCGTCCGGCCCTGCCAGCCGGACGATCTGCTCGAACAACGACGCGACAGCAACCACCTCGGGTTGAGCCGGGTGAGGCCTCCCATATTCCAACAGATCGCTGGTGACAAGGGATAAGCGGTCGATTTCCTTGCCTAGGTCGGTCAGCAAGTAACGTCGTTCGGGTTCTTCTTCTCGGCGCAGTAAGGCTTGCACTGTAGTTTTCATGGTTGTTAGGGGATTGCGCACCTCATGGGCCACGCCCGTGGCAAAGGCCCCCAGTACCGCGAGATTTTCTGTCCGCACAGTGTTTTCCAACATGTCCGCCAAGCGCGCGGCCATTACATTGAACGCCCGCGCTACATGGTTGATTTCGTCGTCACGGGGCTGTTCAGCCAGGCGATAACTGAGGTCGCCCATGGACAACTGATGAGCGCCCTGTAACAAGGTGCTGACCCGCGAGCGCAACTGTCGCGACAGAGTAAAAAACACTATGAGGATAAACACGATAAAACCAGCAGCTATCCAGTACAACCATCACGAATGGATGATGTGCTTCCTGCAACACCGAATTGCGGATAGGCGAATGTTAGCGCTGATAGCTCGATGGCTGCGCACAGGTGTTCTCGAAAATGGAAAGCGCATTCCTGCGAAGCAGGGCACGCCGCAAGGTGCGCCCAGTACGCCGCGTACGATCTTGCATACTTTTTTCTCTGGTGCCGGAGCCAGTCGACGTCTCGCTGGCGTTGAACCCGGGATCCGGATCAACCCGGAACACCACCAAAATCTCGTCTTTGTGAATCTCGACGCGTTTGACCAGACCGCGGATGATCTCGCGCTTGGTGACGAAATCGACAGTGCCCAGTCGGTCATGGACAGCCGCGGCAAACTCTTCGAGACGATTAATCACGAGAAACAGCTCGCGCTGCCCCACCTGATGACGCCGTGAGTCCTGAATCTGCTGATCAAGCTGCTCCAGACGGCTCTTCAAGTGCCGCATCTTCGGATCAAAGTCCATTTTGTCGATCATACCCTCGGCATAACTATCGATGAGCCGCGACCTGCCTTTGTCCAGCTGCAGTCGTTGTCGTTCCAGTGCGGCCGTATCAAGGTTTGTTTTTTCTTTTTCTTCGAGGATTCCCAGCCGACGTTCATATTCATTCTTTAGCCTTCCAGGGTGGGCGAGCAGCTCAACAACCTGCTGCCACACCAGTTCATCGAGACGGTCCGTTCGTATTTGCTGATTGTCACAGACGCGTTCGCCACCAAAGCGGTAGGCATCGGTTCCAATGCAACGATAATAGGCATAGTCCCGACGTTGGACTTTGGCCGCTGCCTTGCTGACCTTTTTACCGTAATAGGCGTAGTGACAATGGCCGCAAACGGTCAAGCCCTGAAGCAGGTAGACCGCACCATGACGGCGCTGACGAGTCGCTTTGCGATTCTCAGCAAGTTGCTCTTGAACCGACTGAAACAACCCTTCGCTGACAATCGCCGGTACGGCTATCTCGATCCACTGACTCGGATCGGTACGTACGGTGGAGTAGCCCTTCCTGGGCACCTCGGCACTGTGGCGTTGTGCGCGTATCCGAGGTAAACGATCACGCGCCGGTGTTTTACCGAAAGCGGCCCGGCCCATGTAGGCTGGATTTTGCAATATTCCCCATACAGTGCTGCGATCCCAATACGGTTTACCTGAGGCGGTGACGGTGCCGGTTGCCCCAAGGCGTCGCACCACTTCGCCGATGCTCAGTCGCTCCATCCCAATCCATTGAAAGATGGTTCTGACCGTCGCCGCTTGCGGCAGGTCGATAACGTACTGTGCGGGTGCGCCATCAAGTTGCTTACGAATGTAGCGATAACCGTACGGCGCAGTCGACAACACATTGATGCTGCCACGTCTGGCCCCATGAAGCTTGCCGCGACGATGGCGCTCCATGATTTTGGCACGCTCATATTCCGCGATCATGCCCTGCATCTGCAGCAGCAACGACTCCTCTGGCGTGACGCCAATGGCATGATTGAGGAACACGACCTGTACGCCGCACGCCGATAGTTCTTCCATCAGCAAGGCCTGGTGAGCATATTTTCGCGACAGCCGGTCTGGGGACAGGACGTAGAGACGTTCCACCAGGCCAAGTGCAGCGCGGTCTCTGAGCCGTTCCAATTGTGGGCGAATCAGCGTCGCGCCGCTGACGCCTGCATCGACAAAGCGCATGTCCTCAGCAACGTGGGCACCATCAGCCACGATCCGCTCTGTCAACGCGGCAATCTGGCTTTCAATCGTGCCGCGTTTAGCCTGTTGATCAGAGGATACGCGAGCATAGAACGCCACCATCACAGCCTGGCTCATTGTTCACCTCGCTTGGCAGCACGATGCTTTGTCACAGAGGATTGGGGTTGTGGCAATTCTGAGGAACCGCGCGCATCTGTCGGTTTTAGCTGCTCGTAGACCCTCTCGAACTGCTCATAAGAGAATCGATTTGGCTCGAAAGCCAGACGAATATGCCAGATCCGCGGTTTTCGGCTCATGACTGAAGTCTCCCGTCAGTGGAGGCGATGACCTCAATGACGAGAACAATCTCGACGTCGGGGCATCCTGCATACCTCGGAGCAAAACTCTCCCTGGCAATGCGCAGCCCCCAGTTTATCCAAGAGTTTGCTCTATTGTTGCCGGCGTTATTTCACCGTTGCTTGCCAACATCTACCTGCACTACGTGATGGACTTGTGGATCAGGCAATGGCGCGAGCGTACTGCACGAGGTCAGATGATTGCTGTGCGATACGCAGACGACAGTGTGCTTGGGTTTGAAAAGCATGAAGATGCATGGAGTTTTCGCCAGGCGTTGGAGGCTCGACTAGCCCAGTTCAACCTGACACTGCATCCAGAGAAAACACGTTTGCTACGGTTTGGCTGGTTCGCGATCGAAGATCGCAAGAAGCGCGGAGAAGGAAAACCGGAAACTTTCGATTTTCTCGGGTTCACGCATATCTGTGACAAAACCAAGAACGGGATGTTTGTGGTTAGACGCGTGACCATCGCCAAGCGTATGAGAACGACAATCAGGGAGATACGGGCGCAGTTACACAAGCGCAGACATGAGCCCGTCCCGGTAATCGGACAATGGTCGAGCCGTCTGTTTAAAGGTTACTGCAACTACTATCACGTCCCCGGTAACACACGGCGACTGGATGCCTTTCGCCGTGAAGTGATCGGTGCGTGGAGGCATGCTCTTAAACGGCGAAGTCAGCGGCACCGTCTGAACTGGGAACGCATGGCTACGTTGGCCCGGCTATTCATACCCTATCCAAGAGAGCTACCAATGCATCCGCATCCCATAACCCGCTTCGGCGTCAAAACCCAAGGCAGGAGCCGTATGCGGTAGTTCCGCACGTACGGATCTGTGCGGGGGTGGCAGGTGACTGCCATTCCTACCGCGACCGTTCAACCGCTGGTCAATTCCCTCATCAATTGTTTGAACATACGTTCATTCCCTTCTTAACTATAAGTTTGAGCAAACGAAACATATCTTTCGTTTTGCCAATGGGAGAACAACATGAAAGCCATTGTTTACAACGGCCCACGTGACGTGAGTGTAAAAAATGTTACCGATGCCAAAATTGAAAAACCCACAGACTCCCTGGTTCGAATTACCACGACCAACATCTGCGGTTCAGACCTGCATATGTACGAAGGCCGTACCTCGATGGAGACAGGTCGTGTATTTGGACATGAGAACCTCGGTGAGGTAATCGAGGTGGGAGCCGGTGTTGATCGGGTAAAGGTGGGCGACCGCGTTTGCCTACCGTTCAACATCGGTTGTGGCTTCTGCGAAAACTGTGAAAAGGGCCTGACGGGTTTCTGCCTGACTGCAAACCCCGGTAGCGCAGGCGCCGCGTATGGTTTTGCCGATATGGGGCCCTATCAAGGTGGGCAAGCTGAATTGCTCCGAGTGCCTTACGCAGACTTCAACTGTCTGGTGCTACCTGAGGATGCGCAAGAGCGTGAAGACGACTACGTCATGCTGTCCGACATCTTTCCAACGGGCTGGCACGCCACGGAATTGGCCGGTCTTTTACCGGGTGAGAGCATTGCCATTTATGGTGCCGGCCCGGTGGGTCTGATGGCTGCTCACTCTGCGATGATCAAAGGTGCATCGCAGGTATTTGTGGTCGACAACCATCCTGACCGATTGAAGCTTGCTGCTCAGATGGGCGCCACGCCAATCAACTCGCTGGGGAAGGACGCGGTGGATCAGATTCTCAATCTGACTCATGGCAAGGGGACTGATCGCGGTTGCGAATGTGTGGGCTATCAGTGCTGCGACCGTCATGGTCATGAAGCCAATCACTTGACCATGAACAACCTCGTCGCCTCGACCAAGGCTACCGGTGGAATCGGTGTCGTAGGTGTGTTTGTGCCGGAAGATCCAGGTGCCAAAAATGACCTCGCCAAGCAAGGTAAGATGGCCTTCGACTTCGGAGCTTTCTGGTTCAAGGGGCAGCAGATTCGCACCGGGCAAGCCAACGTCAAAGTCTACAACCGTCGTTTGGCTGAGCTCATTTACCACGGTCGCGCCAACCCCGCGCAGATCATTTCGCACCGACTGAAACTCGCTGAAGGGCCTGAGGCCTATAAGCACTTCGATGCGCGTGACAATGGCTGGACAAAAGTTGTGCTCAAACCTGCGGCTTGAGTCGGATAAGTAGTCGCGCCGGGTTAGAAGATCGGGCCATTCACCAGCTACGTGAATGTCTCCTGGACCTGCATCGATTTCTGGAGAGTAGGTTGCGGAGCTCGTCGAAGAGATGGACAAACGTTCCGCGGAGAGGCAGCTGAGAAAATCAAACTCCAGAAACGACAAAGCCTTGAATAATCAGGGCTTTGTCGTATAAAGATGGCGGCGGCACCCAAAACAGTTAATTCGCTCTGCCTTGAGCTCAAAGGAAAATGCCCGCATGGGCGGGCTTGGGGACTTACGAAAAAACGTCGCTGTTCCATCAGCTGATGAAGATAGTAGATGACGTCTGCTAGGTTCTGTACGAAAAGTCGATGCAGGTAGAATCGCCGCCATGATTGGCTGGAGGCCCACATGGCAAGGCGCTACGAACTCCCGGATGCGGGCTGGGAGTTGATCAAGGATCTGGTTTCCCCGGAACAGAAGATGGGCCGACCTCGAAGTGATGATCGGCTGGTGCTCAACGGCATCTTCTGGATCCTCTGCTCCGGAGCCGCCTGGCGTGATCTGCCGGAACGTTTCGGCCCGTGGTCGACGGTGTATCAACGGTTCCGTGACTGGCGAGACGACGGTACGTTTGACCGAGTACTTGAGCGATTGCACGTCCGGCTGAATCAGGAAGGCCTGATTGACCTGGATACGTGGATGATCGACTCCACTGCGTTGCGCGCAACCCGAGCCTCTTCTGGCGCCGGGAAAAAGGGGGGCCAGAAGAACCGGTAGACCATGCATTGGGACGTAGTCGAGGCGGCCTGACCACCAAGATTCACCTGATCTGCGATGCCAATGGGATACCTCTTCGCTTCATGCTGTCACCGGGGCAAGCCAGCGACATTGCACATGCTCAGCCGCTCTTGGATCAGGTGCGTATCCCCGGAAAGTCGGGACGGCCTCGTAAGCGCTGCCGTTGGTTACTGGCAGACAAAGGTTACGATGCCGAGCATCTGCGCCAGTACTGCGACCGCTATCGCATGCAGCCGGTGATTCTGCAGCGCACCATGAAGCGCAAACCCAAGCCAGGACTACCCCGACTGTTTGATCGTCCGAAATACCGGCAACGGAACATCATCGAGCGGATGTTTGGCTGGCTGAAAGAGAACCGGAGAATCGGCACCCGCTACGACAAGCTCGCCAGAAGTTTTGGCGCGATGGTCACGCTGGCTTGCACGCTGCGATGCCTACGGCAGTACTTTTCGTACAGAACCTAGTGTGGCCGGCCAGCGAAACCTTGGTGTGCGCCAGCCATCGATCGACCTCCTGCGGGTGGGCATGGGCCTGCAAACGCCAGGCGTCCCAGTATTCGCTGTAGGTATCCAGCAACGCCCGGTGCTCGGCGCCGTTACGCACCAGCAGCATGTTCAAGCGCAGATGGGCACCGTAAATCAGCTCACTGAACGCCTGCGCCATGGCCACGCTGTCGCGGGTCTGGCGAGGCAGTTGCGTCTGATCGCCCACCCAGGCTGCCAGCGCCGGAAACCCGGCCTTTCCCTTGACCAGCGCCTGCTCGCGCAGATCGGATCGTTCAAGCTCGGTAACGAGGTTATACTCAGGCCCGGTTTTGAGCTTTTCGCTCAAGAAGCGCGCCTCCGAATCGGTCAGTTCGATGCTGACGCCGTCAAGCCAAGCCGGATCATGGCGATCTAGGTGGACGAGCCTCGACGGGCTGTGGGCGTCGCTGTCATCTCCCGCCTCTTCCTGCAGACCGGCCCAGGGTTCTTCTGCCGAGCCGATGGCCTGCGCGAACTGGCGCAGCGACCCTTGGGTATCGATCAGTTTCCAAGTGCGCAAGCCAACCCAATAAATGGACGATGGCTGCCGGGAAACCCGCTCGCCTTTTTGCAGGGAGAACCCGGAGATACCGGTCTGGCCAGAATTATGGTGCTTTACCCTGAGCAACTCCGAAAGATGCGCCTCCTGTTCCTCCAGGTAGTGGGCAAGTGGCTGCTTGCGCTGGCGCGCACAACTGAGCTGCAGGTAATCGCGGATGATCCGCGGCACGGCGATGAAATACTTGGCCCGGGTCTGCAGGGTGGAAAACCCTGGGAACATCAGGTCGGAGAATGCATCGCGCAAGCCCCCGATGCCCAATTCGTCCAGCGTGCCGGGCTGCGCAAGCTGGCTGAGCGCATGCTTGACCCGTTCACGGTCTTCGTTGGAAAAGTCCACCCATCCCAGTTGGCTACGGTTCGACACCCTGTCTCGCTCCTTGTCCTCTTCGCGCAGGCACCACAGGATATAGCTTTTAGCCATCATCCGTTAAGCTGGTTCGCCTCGATAGACAACTATGTCTGCGAATGGCCAAGTCTGGCCAGTAACCTGTTTATCTCTGAATAGAAATTTACTTATAAATCAATATCTTGAGCATGAAAACCACATAGGCATACCACTTGCAATGGACCCTGCTGACCGTCCCAACAGGAATTGACCGATGGCTTTGCTCTACTACCAAAACCTTCAGCACCACCGCCCCGACATTCTCATGAGCCGGGTTTTTCACGGCCTCAAGGACTTCAACGACTTCCTTCAGGTCTCTGAAAAGCACCTCAACAGCGACCACGCCGTCAAGCGGCTGGGGTGGGCGGCCGCCTTTCGGCCGGAGGGCATCGAAGACAACCCCGCAGGCTTCTGGATCAGCCTGGAGCCGCCCGAAGATCGGCCCGGCGAGCCGGAAGCGACCTTCCGTGCGTTTCTCGACGAAGACGCGCGTGAGGTTTACGAATTTTCCGCACCCGATGGCCTGGACGTGCAATTCAGGTTCAACCGCCAGCGTTCCCTGCGCATCCTCGACCGGGACCCCGCCGGCCAGCGGCTGCTACTGGAGCGCCAACCCACCGAGAGCCAGTTGTTGCTGCGCCCCAACACCAATACCCTCAGGCGCCAGCAGGAAGCCATCGCCTGCCTGCAGGACGTACCTTCGGTGGAGCACCGGCCCTTGCTGCGCCTGCTGGAGACCAACGACCATGCGCGCTGGCCAGAATTGCTCGCCCCTGCCCTGGCGAGCGATGCCTGGAAACTGCTGCTTGACCTTGAGCGCCCCGGTACCGACGAACAGCGCCGCTTCGTCGAACAGGCCTTGCACACCACCGACTTCATGTTGCTGGAAGGCCCACCAGGCTCTGGCAAAACCACCGCGATCTGCGAGTTGATCCTGCAGATGGCCGAACAGGGCAAGCGGGTACTGTTGTGCGCTTCGACCCACGTGGCCGTCGACAATGTCCTGGAAAAACTCATGGACGCCCGCAACCCCCATCGCGACCAGATCATTCCCATCCGCATCGGTGATACCCGCAACGTGTCCGAAAAGGCCCGCGAATGGCAGTTGGAGACTTTTCGAACGACCGAGCGCAAGCGACTGCAAGCAGCATTGAGCCGTCAGCCAAGCCCGAGCCTGGCGCAACGGACACTGCTCGATGCGCTGCGCCAGGATGATCACGTGATCACTGAACTGGTCCTCAGCACCGCCAACCTGACCTGCGGCACCACCACAGGCATCCTGCAGCACCCGGACCTCAAACGCCGGCGCAGCAACTACCCGCCATACGACATGCTGATTCTCGACGAGGCCTCCAAGACCACGTTCCACGAATTTCTCGTTCCCGCCGTACTGGCAAAGCGCTGGATCATCGTCGGCGATCCGCTGCAGCTCTCACCTTACGTGGATGAACAGGCCATGGCGGCCAACCTTGACGCCTGCCTGCCCAAGACATGGCTGCGCAACGCCTGCGTCGATGCGTTCATGGCCCGCCATCAGGGGCGTGGCTGTGTGGTTGCCAACCCCGACGCGCAGGCTCGTCAGGCCTACCAGGCTCAAGCCGCCGCATTGGGGGTAAACCTTGCACAGGCTGAGGACCCCACTTCGCTGCAGGATGCCTGGATCGTGCTGGGGGCAGGCGAAACCCTCGGCGCACGCCTGGATGAACTGCCGTTGGATACGACCCTTGTGCGCGGCGAAGCACCGGCCATGCTCGAGCGCCGTGCGGCGGCGGCCCGCCGGCGGAACCCGCGGCTGAGTGCCGCAGAGCCTGTGCCAGACTGGAGCATGGAGCTTGCGTGGCGCATCAATGCCGAATACGAGCAACGCCACGCTAGCCAGGAAGACAGCTCCGGACAGGCGCGCATAGCCCGCCAGATCGAGGCCTTGATGCCAGTCGAGGGTTCGGGAGTGGCGCCCGATCACGTGAACAAGAACGTCGCCCGGGTACGCAAGGTGGCCCTGCCCTCGATCCTTGAATCCCTGCAAGAGGGTTTTGGCCGCAACCATCAGGAGCGAAGCGGCAACGCGCTAAGCGATGGCCTGCCCGAGGCGGTCCTGGCTTCACGGCACGTGCGGCTGAGCCATCAGCACCGCATGCACCCCGATATCGCGGCGTTTTCGCACCAGCATATCTACCAGGGCCAGGCGCTGTTCAGCCCAGCGCGGATGACGGCCGAGCGTACCTGGAGCTACGACCGGCACCCCGCCACCTGGCGCCATGTCAAGGCACGCTTCGACGGGCAATCGAACAGCAACCCGGCCGAGGTCGAAGAGGTCATCGCAGAACTCAAGCGCTTCGAGCGTTGGGCCGGCAGAAACCGCAGGGATGATGGCCGCCCCTGGGAGGTCGCGGTTCTCACCTATTACCGTGGGCAGGAACGGGCATTGCGCAACGCGCTGCGCAAGTGGTCCGCCAATGGCCATGCCCAGCGCCATTTCGCCAAGGGCCCGAAAGGCAGCCCGTTCATCACGCTGGACCTGTGCACCGTCGATCGCTTCCAGGGGCACGAAGCCGACCTGATACTGCTGTCGCTGGTACGCAATCACATGACCCCCTTCTTGCGGAGCCCGAACCGGCTGAATGTCGCCCTGACCAGGGCGCGCTACTGCCGGATCATCGTGGGCGATCGCCATGCCCTGGGTAAAACCAAAGACAGCCTGCTCGGCAAACTCGCCGCTGAAAAGACCTGGGAGACCTCGTTGCATGACAAGAACTAACGCCGAACGCGGCAATATCGTCCTGAGCCGTCAGGTGAGCATTTTCTGCTGGCACGTGATCGGTGAGGTGGCCCGGGCCACCCAGCGCCCGGAGTTGCTGCCGTTGCTGCAACGGACCGACGTGAAGGAGGCCATCGACGCCCACGACATCGCCGTGCACCTGTTCTGTGAGCCCTCCCGCCTGGCTGCGGCGCGGCGCCTGCTGGACATCGCCTGCGGGCTGGGGCTGCTGCAACAGTTGCCGGATCCCGGCGCACAGGGCGCCAAGCGTTGCAGCTACAGCCTGACCGAACTCGGCCGGGATGCCTTGCAACGCAAGGAAGTGTTCGTGCCCGAGTACGCCTGCTGGCGGCTGTGGGCCAGTGATGACACCTTGCTGGAGTGCCCGGTGCTGCTGGTCGAACCGTTCGAGGAGCCCCGTGCCAGGCAGGATGTCCGTAGCAAAGAGCACCCTACCCACGAGAAAATCCCTGCCTGGCTGAACCAGGCCCTGCGCAAGACCATCACGCCCCTAGGCAACAAGGAAGCGCTGCGCATCGAGCTTCTGGAAAAGAACCTGCAGCCGCAGAAGACCAAGGCGACGCTGGTTGCCACCTGGGACGTCGATCATAGCGGCTTGCAGCTGCACGGCAATCTCGACGGGACGCCCATCGACACCCCGTCCAGTGCCCCGCCGCTAACCGCACAAGCCGTCTGGCAGGGGCTGCTGCAGTCTGCCGGACTGGTGGACGACTGGGATGACCAGGCGCTGGCCTTGAAAAGATCCTTCGACACCAGCTCGGATGCCGAGCGCAACAGCCTGCGCGCCGACCTGCGTGTACCCGCGCCGCAGCTTGCCAAGCTGGGTCGTTTCGATGACCTACGCATCGCGCGCGTGGCATTGACCCCGCGCTCGCACGACGATGCCCAGCGCTGGGCACAATGGCGCCTGCTCGAGCACGTCAATCACTATGCCAGCAGCGAACGCTTCAAAACCTGGACTACGCAGGCCTACGAATCTTTTCTCAGCTTCGAGCTGAGCGCCCCCCGGCGCAAGGACCTTGCCGAACAGACCTGGCAACAGCGCGAAAACAGCCGCGCCACCACCCTCTGGCACCTGGTTGCCGCTGAAGATTGGGGACTGTGATGAACACCAAAATGACCAACCCTTGGGTACGCACGCACACCGAAGTGCTCGACCAACGTGCCTTGCCCATGCCTGCAGCATGGCAAGGAGGCCGCGCGCAGCGCCCGCCAACCCCGGAGATCGGCCACTCGATCCACGTTTCCGGCAACCAGGGCGCACTGCGCGCCGAACTGATCGCACTGCTGAACCAGGCCGTGGACATGGCAGTGATCTGCAGCTTCCTGATCGCCGACCCCGGTTTCGAAGCAGCGCTGAAGGCCACTGCCGAGCGTGGCGTGCGGGTGTATGTGATGGTGGCTTCGGAAGCGCGCCTGGGCAGGGAACCGAGCCAGGGCGAGTTCGACCAGAAGACCCACGCGCACCACAAGGCGATGCTCAAGACATTGGGCAAGTCCGTGCTTTTCCGTACAGCGGCGCACTTTCACGCCAAGGTCGTCCTGATCGACCCCTACACCCGGCCGGCAGGCGTCCTGCTCACCGCCAACCTCACGGAGGGCGCCCTCACCCGCAACGAAGAACTCGCAGTGCGCCTGAGCCCGACTCAAGTCGAGGGCATTGCCGGCTACCTGCGCTGGGCCATGTGGCAAACGGCGGAACATGAATTGCTCAACGGCAAAGACTTCAAGGCCGCCAAACCCATCAAGGACGTGCAGCACCCGGCACCCCAGGCTGGCATCCGCGCCACCACGGCCGAGCACACAGGCATCGCGCAACACTTGCTGCAGGCGTTGAGCAACGCCTCAAGCCACATCATCGTCAGCAGCTTCGGCTGGGACCCGCAACATCCGATGGTCGAACGGCTGTGCCAGCGCGCCCGTGAAGGGCTGAAGGTGACGGTGCTGGCACGGGTACGCCCGTCGGCCATGCCGGCGCTGTTGGCACTCGCCGAAAGCGGTGCGCAGGTTCACGGTTTCAAGTGGTTGCATGCCAAGGCGCTGTGGACCGATGCCGGTGACGCCATGGTGATGTCGGCCAACCTCGAGCCACACGGGCTGGACGACAGCTTCGAGCTTGGCGCGCTGCTGGATGTGCGCCAGGCCGAAGAGCTCAAGCAGCGCCTGCAATACTGGCAGGCCGTCGCGCCCTGGCAACTGCTGCCAGCACCCGTGCTGGGGGACCTGAGTGGCGAGGTGCAGCTGTGGCGCAACGGTCGACTGGACCCGGTGCAGATCCTGGCCGCAGCCGAGATCAACCTGGGTGAGGTGGTTGCCGAGTCCGCCCACCACCTGGAGGCACCACGCCCGGACGTTTCCCAGCCCTCGCAGAGCCATGACCCGGCCCACCAGTTGACCTGCAGCTGGACCGTAACGGCCCCCTACAGCAATCCGAAGGCCAGCCCGCACATGCGCCCCGCGCAAGGCAAGGAGAAACCTCGACCCTACGCCCCCAAAGTGCTGCGCGAACCGGGCGGGCGCCTCACGGTAGCCATCAGCCAGCCTGGCGAACTGGCCCCTGCGGTCCAGTTGCTCGGTGAAATCGGTGCCGCCGCCGTCGTCATCGACAGCAGGCAGCGCCCATGAGCGATACGCTTCTTTGCTGGCACGCAGAACGGGCCGGCCTGGAGGTGCTGGAAGGCGCGCTCGGCAAGCTTACCGAGCTTGGCGTCCAGGTCAGCCGAGTCATCTACCTGGTCCAGGCGCAAAGCGCTGCCGACATTCCGCCCAGCATCGGCGCTGCGCACATCGAACCGATCAGGATCAGCCTGCCCGACCCACTCGTCACCAGGCCATCTATGACGCGATCCAGCGCCAGGTACTGCCCAGGCTGAAGGCGGTCGTCGGGAGCCTGCACCTGAACCTCTCGCCGGGTACTCCTGCCATGCACAGCGTCTGGTTGATCCTGCATGCCGGTGGGGCATTTGCAGTGGGCACGCGCCTGTGGTCATCCCAACCCGGACGGCTTGACCCCGTACCATTCGAGGTCAGTAGCTACCTCGCAGAGATACGCCGGCAACAGCGGCTGGAGCCGGGCGTGCCGTCCTACAATCCAGAGGCACGCTCGGCAGCACGGCGCGAGGCAATGAACTGCCTGTTTCGCTATGCCCGGGTGGCAGGGGCTCCGTTGCTGATACTGGGAGAGCGCGGCACCGGCAAGAGCCGCCTGGTGGAAACCCAGGTGGCGTTGCTCAAGCATCGACCGGACAAGGTGGTCACCCTCGCCTGTGGCGGCCTGGAATCGAGCCTGGCGGAAAGTCTGTTGTTTGGCCACGTCAAGGGCGCCTTCACCGGCGCCGCGCAAGCGCGCAAGGGCCTGCTCGCGCAGGCCAGTGGCGGCATTCTATTTCTTGATGAAATCCAGGATCTGCCGCGGCCTGTGCAGCGCCAGCTGGTGCGGGTGTTCCAGGATCGCCAGCGACGCTACCGCCCCATCGGCAGTGATACAGAGATCAGCGCCGACTTCGAACTGGTCTGTGCCTCGAACCTGTCCATGGCCCAACTGCGCGAGCGGCTGGACGAGGACCTGTGCGATCGCCTGAGCCACCTTTGCGTATCGCTGCCCGCCTTGCGCGAATGTCGCGAGGACCTGCAGGAAGACTGGCAGCGGGTCTGGGCAGATTGCCGTGTCGATGCACGCCTTCCAGCGGCCGCCCCCTGGTCGCAGGCACTGCAGAAAGGGCTGGCAGAACACCCCCTGACCGGCAACCTGCGAGATCTGCAGCGCCTTGCGGCGCTGTGCATGGCTTGGTTCGAACCTGGCAGCGCGACTGGTTGGCTGGACAAGGCTCTTCAACAGTGGTCCGGTGTCGTCCATGGCTTATCAACTGCCGAGCCGGTTCGAACAGGCAGCCGTGAGGAACAGACCAGGCAATTCCAGGCAGAGCTGGCACTACGAACCAAAGCTACTGAAGGGAGTTGGAAGGCGGCTGCGAGCGTATTGGAATGCAGCGTAAAAACGCTGCTGCGTGATACCGAGGGATACTGACGTTCACAGTTAAACCCGTCCCCCTGGCTGGTCGGGACCAGGGGCACTGCCGAAAGCCTGCCCCACGCCCCTAAAACTTCTGACCAAACGGCTGCTGCCCCATGCCCATCGCCAGCACGAACGTCGGCCACAGAACGAGCACCAGGATCAGCCAGTGGGGATGATGAACGCCATAATGGTAGAGATTGCACTAGCCGGTGTAATTCCAGCGGCGCCTGGCCGAAAGCTCAGACTCACTAGCATCCCACCGGAAAAGCCTCCAGCGGCCGGCCGCGCCCTTCGTAGTCCGGCTAATGGTCAGAGCGGCGCTAACAGGTGCATGGCGGCGCTCCAGAATTGGTGAGAGCCTTGCAAAGTCACTGTTTCAAAAAGGTTCTTGATGGATGAGGACTGTCGATGCTCCAGCTCTTTTTTTAAAGGAAGCATGGGATCTGAAAAATCGAGAGCTGAAAATGCTTTTGGGTGAAGGCTACAAAGAACAGCCTTTCCCCGGGCTGGGTTGATACTCCAGCTAGCCAGGCAACGGCCGATACGGCAGGATGGGATCCGCCGTACTCACCCGATATGCCGGTATCACCCATGCGTTGTTCAACGGTGTTTCTCTGGCGTGTACGAAGTGAGCTTGGCCCACGCATGCCATGCCACCAATGCCACAAACAACAGAGACAATTCCATGTCGGTCGATTATCCAACCCTTGATGAGGCACAGGAAAAGCGTATTGCCGCTGTTCATGGTGGTTTCCTCTATCAACATCTGTTCGCCGTCGGTTGCCTGCTGAAAGCGAACGGCTCGGACGTATCGCATTTGGTGATCGAGCGTGACGAGGACGTCGAAATCGCTCTCGCTGACACTCGCATCTACGTCCAAGTCAAAACGCGTGTCGAGCCGCTCGTGCCTAGTGACCTCAACACTGCCTTTGACCGCTTCCAGCAGCTTCGCGATCAGCATACTCAGGGCCAGCGCCACGGCACAGCTGTGTTCGTGGTTGCCTCGAACCAACCTCCAGGCCCGAAGCTCAGTGCCAGCATCGAGCGCAAGGAACTGGCGGATGATGTTCATTTCATTTATCCGGGCCAGGCGATGCCGACGGAACTCGCTTGCCTTCCGGCGTGCCAGCCCGATTTGGCACGCATGGTAGCTGACTGCGTGAGACTGGCAGAAATGGTACCCCATGGGGTACTGGTACCGGAGTCACTGGTATGGAAGCTGGCGGGCAAGGTGCAAGCCGCTGCTACCGGTCGCGAAGATCTGGGAGGCTACACGTTTCACACAAAAATGCTGCCCGCCCTCTTCGAACAGATCCTTACACAGCTTCAGCGGCTGCCGGCGCTCGAAGCCAACTACCTCCCACAGATTGATGAACCCGAGCTCATCAATGGCGAACGTATTCGCATCATTTGCGGTTTCTCAGGGGCGGGAAAGACATCATGGTGCGCCCAAGCTGCGATACGTAGCCCGGAACCCTGTGTTTACTTCAACGCCCGCGAAACCGCAGGCCCGGCTCTCGCTCGGTCACTGACAAGGGAGATTACGGGAGCTGTTGTTGATAGCCCTCATGAGATTAACGAGCTCTTTGCAACCGGCGCTTCGGGCATCGACTCATTGAACGCTCTTGATCGCCATCTGGAGGCCCAAGGTGCGTAATTGCATGGACTTGACCACCCATTTGCATTCGGCTTGACCAGTCGTTTGCATCGGATTTGACCAGCGCACTGAGTGGCCTTGACCGGCAAAAAACGGCCAGAAGCGGACCCTCCACCATCGCATCACATAGACTAAGAACCCCATTGGGTAGTACAAACAGCAACTGCGCTGAAAGCCAAAACCCCGGCATTGCGCCGGGCCTTCGTCAACAACCCAAACACATTGACTTCAAATGCGCTTCAAGCTTTCCAGCCGCCTGACGCATAGAGGCTCACGCGCAATTCGAGCCTGATCCGATTGAAAAAGCTCAACTCAGCGGCGCAGTGATAAAGCGTCACGGTTCGGCGCTACGCCGAAAGCCTTCTTGTATTCTCGACTGAACTGAGAGGGGCTGGCGTATCCGGTCTCAAATGCGACACCTGTAACATTTGATGCTCCGGATGCGAGCAGCCGTCGAGCAGCGAGTAGCCTAAGTTGTCGCTGGTAAGCGAGCGGACTATGTGCAGTAACCGCCTTGAAATGTCGGTGGAACGACGTGACGCTCATACCGACATGAGCGGCAAGCCAATGCACACTCATCGGCTTATCGGCGTTCGCGCTGATCCAGTCTGCCGCGATTTTGATTTGTCCGAACCGGGTGTTGTGCATTCCAATTTGGCAGAGCCTGGAGCCTAGCGGACTTAACAATAGGCGGTAGTAGAACTCGCGCTCGAACTGGGAGCCAAGCACCTTAACCTCTGCTGGCGTGTCAAGCAGACCGATGAAGCGAACCAACGGCTCGACAAAACTGCTATCGGCTTGGGCGATAGAGATAGCGCCCGCCTGCGGATACGGTTGGGTGGACTTGCTCATATCGAGAAGCAAGCCAGCGACGATCCCTGCATCGAGCATTAATTCGACACTGATATAAGGTTTTTCCGGGCTCGCCTCTACCACTTCACTCACGAACGGTAACCCGACCGATGCCACTGCACAGGTGCCCGGATGGCAGTCAAACGTGCTATCGGCAATGTTCATCCGCTTGGCGCCTTGCAGCAGCAGATAGAACTTCGGCGCAAATAGAGCCGGGGTCGGAGGAACCGGAGCATCTGTGGATCTGATTGTCAGTCGGGGAAGAGTGTTTGATAGATCGGCGCAACCGCGATGTCGGCTCACTATTGCGAGGAGATGTTCCAGCATGATGGCTATCGATCCTGGTCGCACTCGCGACAGGCCAGTGGTTTCTCAAACTAAAACAGTTGGTAGGATCAGGCAAGGCTTTAGCACTATCGAGGATGTGGTCGGGCCGGATGTTCGCGAAAGTGGAGGCATCCAATATAACCCTGGCTTAGAGGGCCGATGATGTCAGACCAACCTTCTCGCTTGCAGCAATTCATGGACGAGGCGTCCATCCGGAACACCATTGCACGTTTCGCCGACAGCGCGACTCGCGCAGACCTCGCAATGTTTTACTCGGTTTGGGCAGATGATGGCGAATTCATCATTGGTCAAGCCCCTCACGGCCAGTACTCCAAAGGCGCAGACAACAACGTGGCGCTGCTCCACAAACTGCGCGCAGGCAAGGAGTTCTTCGTCCAATTCGCACTGCCGGGGGTGATTGTTATCGACGGTGATCAGGCAACTACCCGCACATTCGTGCATGAATCTGCACGCGGCCCAGGCGAGAAGTACTACCGCAATCACTGCATTGCGTTCGATGTGCTGCAACGCTCGGGAGACGATTGGGTTTTCAAGAGCAGATCCTTTCAGTACCTCTGGCTCGACACCGAAGCGTTCTCCGGAACCGGATTCCCGCTATTTCCGGCGGCATAATGCCTGGCCTGACTACCTGATCCCTTTGACAGGGCTATTCATATGTCGAAACAGATGTGTTTTTTGGGCTACAGCGGGCGCGATGCAATCGACCCGCTTCCAACGATTTTCGCCCAGGCAATACGGCACACGCGGGTTCTCAGAACGCTTACGAGTTTCGCAAACGCGTCAGCGGCCACGCTGTGATACCCATTGTTTCGGCGATACAGCACCACTGTGCGACCAGGCAACGATAGGATTGTCCGAAGCTCACGTAATCCAGCTTGCTCACGCATTATCGCGTCGAGAAGGATAGTCGCCAAGCGACATTGCTTGAGTACCTTGTTCAAGATGGCAATCGAGTTAGCTTCCAGCACGATGTTCGGACTAAAACGTTGCTTCTGGCGCCAGGCATCCACCGCCATCCGTGTCATTCGGCCAAGTTCTCCCTGTCGCGACCGTTCGCTTTGGGTCGTAAGCAACCTTCTGTGACTGGCAGCTATTGGCCGATTTCTGCCGTTCGTGACGGGCAGTAATCGGCCCAGAGTGTGTAAAAACGCTTCGCCTACATTGAAGTGCGCGCGTCTACGTTAAATCTGAAATTTATCGGCACGTCAGCAGATGTGGATTTCGCGTAGAAGCGCGATTTCCAGTCCGGTTTTGAGTACCTGTCGCACTGAAAACCGTTTTCACACAGCCTCGGCCAGTAGCGGACATTATTTGCTCGATGGATAATCCGACGAGCTACTTATGACTTTGAGCGGAGAAACCCATGGAGCTTCATGAGCAATTGGATCAGGTCAAGGACGCCAATACCTTTCTGGCTTTTGCCCACGCCCTGGCGGAAGACAAATCGAATGGTGACTGGGAAAACGGGACGATAGAAGCCTTCCTAGACGGAGCTATTGCATGGGCCGAAGCCAGTAATTTTGGCGTCGATCAGGGGCTTCAAGGCTCCAATCCTTGGCGGCAATTCGCTAATTTTTTGTACTGCGGAAAAATATACGAGTAAACAGGTGAAGTGTTTATTCGCTTTAAGCGTTGCGTCTGGGGGGTAGCCGAACGGGCTCGGCTCCACCTCACGATCGACCGATGCTGGTCGGTCACCGCCAATTTTCACTGGCTGTATTGGGTCGATTCTGCTGAAGCTTTAGGCGCGTGTTTACAGCAGAAAAGTAGGCGTCTGATATTCATCCCACTCTGGCGCAGAAGTGTTCAGGGTTACCCCCGCTCCCCGTCTCTTCAGGGATCGGGTCTGGTAACGGGGCTAAGACTTTCAGTAGAGAAATTCAATCGTTTTGACGTTGTTGAATAACCGCTTGCTGTCTTAAACATCGTTGTACTATCAGATGGCAGCGCGAAATCGTCGATCCTCCGGGCACTCCGCCTCGCCTCCTTACTCACGCGTCATGCTGATAGCATCCGGTTATATTCGACGGCAAAGGTACCTGTGGATGATCTTCTGTCAGACGAGTATTAGCGACCTGACCTTGGCGCGGATTGGAGTAAAATGCAGCATGAGCTATGACTTCAGAAATCTCTCATCGGCGGACTTTGAGGATCTCGTCCGGGACCTCATCGGAAAAGAAGAAGGGCTTCGCTTTGAGGCATTCTGCGCAGGCCCAGATGGTGGTATTGACGGTCGGCACGCGCACGCCTGCGGAAACGTTGTTCTCCAGGCGAAGCATTATGAAGGTTCGCCGTTCAGCAAATTAACGGCGGCCATGAAGCGCGAGCGTTCTTCAATCGATAGGCTGGCTCCCACCCGTTACATCCTCGCGACCTCCAGTAGGTTTACTCCGCTTGGCAAAAGTAGGCTCTCTCCACTCATAGGACCAAGTCTGAAATCTGAGGCAGATATTTTTGGTCCGGAGGACCTCAATGGTCTTCTCCGGAAGTACCCAGACATCCTCAAGTCACACATCAAACTATGGCTCTCGGGCGTGGGTGTTTTGGAGCGGGTCGTACATGCGGCGGCCCATACCTTTGCAGCGCTAACACGTGAAGACATCGAACAAAAGGTTCGTGTCTACGCATCAAACCCAAGCTTCGACGAATCACTGGCTACGCTTGAAAAGCATCGGCTTCTCATCATATCCGGGCCGCCGGGAGTCGGCAAAACCACACTGGCCGAGATGCTTTGCTATACCTTTCTAAGCGAGGAGTGGGAGCTTATTCCCATCCGTAGTTTGGAAGACGGCTTCGCCGCCATTAACGACGGCAAAAAGCAAATATTTCTTTTCGACGATTTTCTTGGAAAGGTCGCCCTTGATCGACAAGCATTGGCGCATAAAGATTCTGACCTTGCGCGCTTCATGAGCCGCATACGTCGCTCACCGAATGCCCGTTTCATTCTGACAACGAGGGGTTATATATTTGAGGAAGCCCGTAGAGTCTCTGAACATCTTGGTGATCAGCGCCTCGATGTGACGAAGTACGTACTCGATGTTGGCATTTACACTCGTCGAATCAAAGCGCGGATTCTCTACAATCATCTTTTCGTGTCAGAGACGCCTCAGTCGCATATCCTGGCGCTATTAGAGAGTAAGAAGCTCCCGGAAATCGTTGATCACAAGAACTATAACCCACGTGTCATCGAAGCAATGACCGATGCATTTCGCGTTGGTGACATTGAACCCGCCAACTATCCCGCTGCCTTTATCGGCGCCCTGAACAATCCAAGCCAGATTTGGGACACCGCTTTCCGAACGCACATTGATCACCGGTGCAGGCATCTCCTGATGGCGATGTTTTTCCTATCAGAATACGGGATTTCAATCACGACTCTTCGCTCATCTTTCGATATTCTGCATACCTCGATGAGCACGGCCTACGGTCTGGCACACGGTCCTAAAGATTTCGAAGAAGCCCTTCGTATTATGGAAGGTAGCTTCGTCAATGTCGTCAACATCGACGTGCCAACGGTTTCTTTTCTCAATCCTTCGCTCAAAGACTATCTCTCAACCTACCTGTTGGACACAGATCTCCTTATTCGCCTTGTCCCTACGGCGGGCTCAATCGACTGGCTGTCGAGCCTTTGGGACTTCGTGCATCCGTCTGGGCTTAGCGAGTCCGACCAGGCGAAGATCGCCAGAGCCTGCGCTGATATGGTCGAGATGATCGAAGAGCGCCCGCACTGGCGTCCCCGAGCCGGTGACGCCCGCTCACTCGAATACAATGATGCCGCAAACTCCAGGCGGCTCCGGATGCTGATGGATTGGTGGGAGATCACTGACGACGGGCGGTTTGCCGACAGCATTATCAAGATCGCGCGAAATCCACAGCAGGGCTTCAGTGCATGGTCAGACGGGGAGGCTCTGATCGAGTTCTTTTCCCTGCGGGACGGCAGGGGTTATGGCCGGCCGTTCATTTATGAAGCCGAATTCCTAGAACTCATCGAAAAGGCCCTTACCGACACTATACGGTGGAGTTCAAGTGACATGCTCTCCACCCTTGTGGATGCAGTGGACGCTGCGAATGGGCTGCCCGACAGCATTACCTATGCTTTGCAGACGGCTGTGCTCGAAGAGTTCGAGGATAACACTAGTCGCATTCGCGAGGATGATAGCGAGTCCTCGCTATCGGACCGGATCGATGCCTTGAAAAAGTTCGCGCCACGTTTTGGTGTGCCGGACGCTAAGTTGAATAGCGCCGTCTCAGCCATCGAGGATCGCATAGGCGAGATTGAAGACCGAAGCAGTCGCGCCTCCTCTCCGAGTATCCCGTCATCGAGTAAGCGGGACGGGGAAAAGTTTGACGACCGCGCCCTTCGAGACCTTTTTACCCCTCTCCTTGATCGCTAGGCCAGCGCCAGCTCCGCGGAACAGGCGCGTCGCCCTTCGTTCACAAATTGCGAGCCGTCTCTTGCATGGTCTCAGCTTCCCGACCGTCTGGTATGGGTCCAAGCTGTGTGAAAACGTTTAGGGTCGGAGAATCCCACAGAAATAATGCCGAAACCACGTCCCTACTTAAAACCCGGCTCAGCTACCGTGTGTTGTCCTCGTCTTATATAGGCACGATTCAATCACCTCTATCGGCCGCTTTCTGCCTTTCGCCATCTGCGTTGCCAGGACTCGCAGCTAGTCATCACACAATCGGTGTGCTGGTTAAATTCGATGTGATGACCGACCATGCCGGATTTAAGCAACTTGTTATCTAACGTAAATTGGGCGGGGCAGGTTAGTGCATTTATCCAGCGAACGCCACAGCAACAAACTCCATACCGTAGCTATAGCTAGCTTTCACGACAGAGCTTTGATCTTTTCGTACAGATCATAAAGATGAAGTGCTGACATATCCAATATAGGCTCATACATGAAAGAGTTGAGATGGATGTTTTCAGGAGTCATCAGATTCACCTGCGAGAGCACCATGATTTCATCATTACCGAATGATAGACTTGATGAAAATTTGTTGAACAACTCGAATGTTTGATTCCTGCTGATAGCCGATACGAAGGCGGTATCATTTATTTTATTAATCATATATTCTTCGGCCTTTAGCCTGATGGCAATGGATAAAATCACCTTAGATTCTAGTTCGACATCGTCCGCAGCATTGGCGGCGAGTGCTTCCGCTTGATCGTATATTAGTTGAAGGGCGCTATATGTGGAATTTGGAAGAGATAATGCTGCCTGGTCCGATAGCGTGGCCTTAACCGTTGACTCAAGATCCGCTATTGTAAGAGCCTTGCTATCTGCTTTTATGTGTAGAAGGGATGTCAGCCTCAGGTAGTGCTGGCTAGTAGTCCCGTGGCAGTACTCAGCTAGATTTCGCACAAAAGGAATGCTCGCTACTAGAAAAGCTGGGTTCTTGGCTAGTCCCTTCTTCCAAATAATAAATGGATTATTCTGATATTTTTCCGGTACAAATGTTAGCGCGTGCTGATCTTTTCTCGCAAAGAATCTTCGCTCTCTAGCAATATTGAGACGGCTGCTAATTGTTCGGTGAAAGTCAAAATTATGAGTTAGAAATAGCAGTCTAAAAAACTTGACCTTGGAAATTTCATTAAAGTACTCAATTATGGCGTATTTGTTTTTGTAGTCGAATGAGTCCGCGATATCATCAACGACAAACAGGGTAGTCTGGTTCGATTCTCGGCGTGCCTGTACTTCGAAAAGGACATTCAATATGTAAAGTGCCCGCCTCTCTCCTTGGCTGAGAACCTGAAGCAGCTTTTCCTCTTCGACACCACAGGTTTCTTGGCCATCATGAAATTCAAAGGTGACTTTTGGGCTTTCGCCTTTGAGAATTACGTCTTGTTGATTCTGAACAACCAGCTTGAACGGAACATAAAACCGTTCGTTGAACTGAGTGACAACGGCAGCCCATTTGGTTTTTTCTTCCTGGGCCTGCTTTGCCGTGTGCGCAATTACGTCCTTTGCTGAAGCATATGCCATGGCGAAAATTTTCATAGCTGATTGAGCTACGTTGAAGTAGCTGAACCACAGCTTCTTTCTGAATTTTTCAAAATCACCAAGTTCAGGGAGTATTTCCGGATGGAGTGTCAAATACTCCCTAAACTTTTTTAGCTCAGCATTTTTTTGCAGCTGTTTATCAACCGCATCGAACCTCGCAGATAACTCTTTGTCGCCCAAGATGCGTTGCTTTTCTGCCTGAACTAACCCCTCCAGCTCCTTGGCAGAAGAAACTTCAGTCCTTACCCCTCCATTAGAAATATTTAGGGTGTGGTTAGCTTCAAAGAAACCGTTTGTTTGAAGATTTTTAGAGACATCACTGGCCCCGGCATGGTTGAACTTCTTGCTGAGGAGAGGAGAGCCTTCCACCAACTCTTGATATTTAGACATGTACTCTTGAAGCTGTTGATGGAGCGTGCCGGCCTTAAACGCAGATATCGTTTTGTCGTTGAAAATTTCTATATAGGACAAATCATTGAATCTAGTATCGCCGTCAAGTTTACCTGCTAGTTCTGCGAAAAATTCATACGGATTCGTAAATTTGAAGACTTCTTTTATTTCGGAGACGGGAGACGCTTTACCTGGCCACCCTGAAGCTTCCTTCAACGTCTTCAGCAGGTCTTCTTGAGTTGACTCGATATTTCTCACCGCCTCTTCGTATTCTCCCCTCAGTTTGGGGTTTACTAGTAATGTCGAGGTTCCAGAGCCGGAATAACGCTCTACATAGGGTTTGATGACAAACACGGAGTCGGGGGTGATCGAGGCAGCAGGTTCGGCTGTGATTGCGCGGATGGTTGTACGTGTCGGGAAAATCAGGTCTTGGCTGTCACGTCCTTCTTGGAAGTCCAGAAATGTCCGCGCAAGCGACGTCTTCATGAAGCCGTTCGGCGCATAGATCGAGAAGGCTGAGCCATCTGGTGTTTTCTGAGTCCCTTTGAAATCAAACTTGGCATCAAGTTTTTGAATTCCATAGCAATTCTCTAATTTAATATCTAAGACATCCATATCTATGCTCCAAATTAAATGATTTTCCTCCATCGACGGTATCGTTTCGCTATCATCATGTCCATATAGCGATGCTGCCTCACATTGGCCTGGCATGCGCACTGATGAAGAACTTATCCAATATGCGGCGCTCGTTTTAGCGGCATCCATACATTTCGCTGCTGTTCTAGGCCTCAAAACCGACAGCAGGCAAGCCTCCGCTTCTAGCCGATTTCTGGCGGTCATTATTGGATGAAGAGAGTGAGTGGACGGACCTTGCTTGCGCCACCTCAATTAGCGTAACCCGAACCGTTCAGATGTGGTCAGGCGGGCTCAAGGCTATCTTTCATCAATGGTCTCAGCATGAGGTTGCTAGATGAGCATCGACAAGACGACTAAATTGACCAGTACCCGTAGTGAAGAAAACGCGAATCTACTACTCCGAGTCGGATGGACGCTTTTGCTCGTGGCTGACCGCCAGGAAGGCGCCTACCAATGGCTGCTTTATCAATTCGGGTGGCAGCGGGAGGGGGAACCCCCTGAAATCACTTTTACGGGTGTTGAGGGTGGCCCAGATCCATTCTGAACATGTCGGATAAAGGACGACGATCCAAAATGGGCATAGCAAATGGCCGAATTCCGATATGGCGAAAGGTATTGAAAAACAGGTGGTTGCATTGCACTTGACCACCTGTTTGCATTCGACTTGACCAATTGCATTCGTATTGACCACCATAGATGCATGCCGGATGCTCTTACGCCCGTTTGCGACTTTTGATCCTTCGCATTGATTCGCCCTTCAGTTCGATGATGTGGGACTTGTGAACGATACGGTCAAGAATTGCGTCGGCAATCGTGGGGTCAGAGAACAGGTCATACCATTTTTCTTTAGGGTACTGACTTGTGATCAGCAATGACCCGTTCTGTGACTGCTGATCGATAACATCCAGGAGGAATGGTCCGAGTTGGGAGTCAATGCCACCGATGCCCAAATCGTCGATGATCAATAATTCTGCGCGTATCAATTGCCGACGCAGCTTGGGAATGGTGTGGTCAGCGTAAGACAGTGAGATCTCCTCAAAAAGCTTCGTGGCAGTGCGGTACAGCGTCGCTCGTCCAAGGCGGCAGGCCTGGTTTCCGAGTGCGCAAGCGAGCCAAGTTTTGCCAGTACCCGTAGCGCCTGTGATGATCACATTCTGACGTCGCGCCAACCATTCGCACTCCCCGAGGGACATGACAGTATTCCGGTCTATGCCTCGGGACGCCTTAAATTCAATGCTGTCCATTGTGGCTTCATTCTCACGAAGCCTCGCGGCCTTTAGCAAGCGTCCAACCTTTCTGCTCTCACGCTCGCTATTTTCGGCGTCCATCATTAAACCAAGCCTTGTATCGAATGGTTCTTTCAGCAGCGCAGGTGTTTCAAGCTGTCGCTCGTAGGCCACGGCCATCCCGTGCAGACCAAGAGTCATGAGGTTTTGGGCAGTATCTAGGATTGACTTCATTGCGGCTCATCTCCTTGTGAGGCGTAGTATTCAGCACCGCGAATGTTGGCGTGTTCGACCAAGGGGGCGGATCTTTGGTAGTTAGGACGCAGGTCAGATTCGTTCCGAAGGATCGACCGTAGCCGCTCAGAACTCAGGATGTTCAAGCTATTGGCATAGCCGCACGCGGATTCAAGGCGTGACGGCGTGATCGCCCCCTTGCGAACGTCGCGTTTCAGGCCAATAACGGCCTTCAAACCGGTCGCGAAATCTTTCCGCAGGTTGAGGTTGTCCTTCACGAAACGGAGCGTTTCCGGCCCAATAGTCTCAGCCCATACAATCAGCGTTTCCGGCTGGGAGTCTTGGAAATGGCTGTGATTCGGGGCCAAGTGCTCTTTGAGAGTGCTAGTGCCGCGCTGGCGATTCAGCTTGTGCGATCCGATGACACGGCGCTGATGAAGGATTTCGAGCCAGTCGTCTCGCACGCGCAAATCGACAAGAAGATTCGCAAAGTGATAAGGGACGGAGTAGCTGTGCTCCTCAAATGCAACGTGGTAATCGCTACCTACCCGAACCTGATACACCCACTGACTGTAGCTGTAGCGCTTTTCTGGGAGAGGCTTGAGGGCTGGATAATCAAGCTCAAGGAAGCGGCTGGTTCTGCTCTTTGGGTACGTCCGTGTGATTCGACTGTTTAGCTCATCGACCCAGTAGCTGATTTTCTCGTTGAGCTCTTCTAGGGAAAAGAAAGTGCTCGCTCTCAGCCTTGCGAGAACGAACCTCTGTACCAGTTGAACGGCAATTTCACCTAGCGACTTGTCTTTCGGTTTGCGCGGTCTGGCGGGGTAAATTTGAAATCCGTAGTGCTCAGAAAACTCGGCGTAGGCACGATTTAAGGTCACCACATCTCTCGTGTTTTTAGTCACTGCTGACTTCAAATTATCAGGAACAACGAACCGGGGAACCCCGTCGAAGAACTCCAGGGCCAGAACGTTGCATTTGAGCCAGTCTGGGGTCGTTTGACTGTTCACCGCGGTGGCAAAAATGTAGCCCGAGGCGCCTAGTGTTGCCACGAATACTTGGGCTTGGCTGATCGCTCCCGTGTCCGGGTTTGTCACAGGCATTGTCCTGCCACAAAAGTCCACGAAGCACTTGTCTCCGGGGAGGTGAATCTGTCGCATGCTCAGTTTTCGCATATTGACCCACTCTCGATAGAGCCGCGTGAATTGAGCATATGACACGCTTTCTGGCTCGCTCGTACGAAACTCTTGCCATAGAAGCTCCAAGGTGATGTCAGGAAGTTTTAGCTGTTCGTGGACGGCGGGCCATGACGGGTAGGCTTTCCTTTGAGGTGAGGTTCTCGGCTGAGTCCGCAGACGCTCCGCGAGCGCTTTGTCATCAAGGTGCTTCAGCTCTTCCCAACTTTGCCCGCACTGGGCCAACTGATCGCGAATAGTGCGAACAGTGTTGTGGGACACTTTGGCTAATAAACCAATCGCCCTATTCGACAGCCTTGGGTCGCTCGCGAGTCGTAGCACCTCGCGCTGTGTAACTATTGGCAGCCTCATGTGTTCTCCTCGCGACAGGCGTGTGAATGCCTCACAAGTCGCGCCGTGTGAAAATTGCAGACAAACGGAAGGTGGTCGGCTTGACGCCGAACGCGAGGGAACACAGAATGAAGGTGTATAGGGCTCAAAACCTAACACCATCAAAAAAGCCTAGGGCTCCACCCCTGGGCTTTTTTGTGCTCCAAATCCACCGGCTAACTCCTAGCCTGGCCTCATTGCGGTACTCCTTATACCTAGTTCATATGGCCTGCTGCCGTGCGCAGCGCTGCGTGGCAATCCAGCATGCGACTTCTTTGTACAGGGCAAAGAAGCCCCGACGATTGGGCACCTCAAACAGGGGCACTTCGATAGTCCCCCGCTGTTTGGCTTTTCGAAACGCGTCATAGGACGCGTATCCCAACTCTCTCCACAGCGCGCTGCCACCCACCATCAGGCCATATCGATCTTTGAGATCAAGCTCTAATTCGGATGCCAGATTGTGGATTTCAAGGGGCTTGCGCATCGCACTTAATGTCCGGTTTGGTCACAGTTAATAGTAATAAACCGCCCCCTTGCGCTCCAGCCGTAAGACTTCTACATTTTTTACGGTACAAAGATCAATCAGGGATTTTTAAGTGTCTGATTTTAAGAGAATTGCAAACATTTATTCGGAGTTCGCAGAGAGCTTGCGCGAACTAATTCCGGAAAATTACAGCCCCCGGAGCAGCACTGTGGAAATGCTCGCAGTGGGCTATTGGTTCGAAGGCCTAAGGCAGCGGACAGGCCTCAAAACTGCCTATGCCCTTGAGCTGTACTTCGAAAAAGAGTCGTTTCGAAGAAACACGAATGGCACGATCCGGCATTACCGAAGCAAGTGGTCTAGATACGAACAGAAAATGATCTCGCCCAAGGCCAAGACCTTGAGCAGGGTGGAAATGCTAGCACCTGGATCCTCCCGCGACCTGAACCATCCTATATGGACGTTGATGAAGCTGATCTCTCGGCAACAGAAGATCAACTTCGACAGTTACTTCCGTACGCTAAACACCGAAGTCCAGCTGGTGCTTTACCGCAACACCAGCAACATGATTTGGGACAGTGTTCAGCGCGAACCAACCACTCAAGTTCTACTCGAAAAACTCGAACGCAGGGCAAGCCTGGATACCCTCGCAGCGCTGATCGCGATAGTGGTCGAAGCAGATCAACTGGGTCGAAAATCTCTTGCTATAAAAGCAGCAAACTCCCTACACAAAGTACTTCTTATGCTGGCGATGGAGCTTCAGGCGCGCGGTGTTGCCATTGGCCTAATCGATTGGCTAGTGCTCAACGTCTTACCTCTTGGCGTGCCTGCGCACTTGCAGATCTGGATGAGCAGCGCTGACTACATCCACGCGTCAGCACATTTAAACACTATGGTTTACCAGCATCCGGAAAGACGCGGAAAAACCTTGCCTTGGAAGCTTCGGACCAGGCTGATGTGCAAGCTGCTTGCTGGGGATATGGGAATTGACGTTCTGCACGCAATGCGCCCGCAGTTCGAGTTGCGGGAAGACATCGGGGAAATCGCGGGCGATTTGGTCGAGGAGTTTAAGAAGACGTCGGCGCTCAGGACTTGGGGATGGATGTGCATCATTGATGGCACGCCCCAGGTAGTGCCACCCGTAGCACTGCTGTAGCCTTCCCATGACCCGCTAGGCGGGTGGTCAAGTCCAATGCAAATGCCTGGTCACGTCCGATGCAAACGACTGGTCAAGTCGAATGCAAACGGGTGGTCAAGTGGAGTGCAATTTCCCACCAAGGCATGCAGCCATTGGTGGTGATCGATAACGCTCATGAGATCCCTGCCGCAGACCTGCAGGCGGTTTTCGGATGCACCCCACACATGCGCTTCATTCTGCTGTGTCAGCCGCTGGGATCGATCCAGGAACTGGAGCAACTGTGTGGCTTGCGACGAGAGATACTCCAGGGGTGGAGCCTCGATTCTGTTGCAGCAGAAACGTCTCGCTTGGGCGCCAGAGGTGACGTCAACGCTCTGGAGAAGGTGCGCTCCATAACGGCTGGAATGCCACTTTATCTGCAAAGCGCAGCCCGGCTCGCGGCCCAGGCTTACGCAGGCGACCTGGCCCAGCTTTGTGCGGCACTTGAGCAGCAGGCCACCATGGAAACAACTGTTCAGGAACTCATCCTGACCAAGGTGTACCAGGGGCTCGCACAACCCTGCCAGCGAATCGTCATGCTGTTGAGCATGGTGGATGTCGCCATCACCCAGGACGAACTGCAGAGCTTGATGCAGTGCTACGCCACGTTGCCAACCGCTGCAGTCAATACGGCAGTGCGGACACTGCGTGCACTCGGAGTTCTGGAGGTTCAAGGTAACCGCGAGATCAAACTCCACGATGCCATGCGACTGATTGGGGCCAGCCAATCGCACGCCGTAGACGAAGAACACCTGCTCGCGACGAAAAGGTTGCTCAAAGACCTCCTGTTGACTTCGTTGCAGCAGGCGCGCAGCTACCACCGACTGAGACTTCTTGTCCGTGCCTTGCTGGATCTGGAGGAACACGAGTTCCTGATCGAGTTGGCCGGCGAAGAGATGTTCAAGGAAACCGGACTTGGAACCATGCTCATCGACTACTTGGAGGCCGCCTCCACCGCACCAGACTTTGATCCCGAGACCCGGTACTGGGCCGTCGACTCTCTGTTTTTCCTCCTCCATCAATCGGAAGAGGAGCGTGACAAGCCAGAACACCTCGCACTGATGGCTCAATTGGTTCGTGACAACACGCTCTCCGGACGTGCAGTCATCTCCTACCACCTCAAACAGATGGATTGGCTGGGAATGCAGGGGGACGCGCCCGGTGTCCACCTGGCAATCAAACTTATAAGCGGACTGCCGGGGCTCACTCCAGAACGCATCCCGCCGTTCCACTACAACGCTGCCGTCGCACTGTGGCGAGTACATGAGTATCGGGCCGCCGAGACGTATGTTGATAAAGCCGTTAAGGACTATCTTGACGTCCTGAAAATCAGCGAACGGTGGATTCTGGGCCGGGCAATGGCGGATGTCTCAGCTTTCTTGAGTGAATCATCTGCTGATTTGGAGGCCGTGAACCACCTCGCAAGTGCCTACGAAGTCAAGTCCATGTTGATGAGGCTGCGTCGAGTTAACCCGGTAACGTTTCGCCTCTTCGCTTTCAAATTTTTCTGCTGCATCCAAGCATTCAGTTCCGTAATCAGGACGGGGCTCGATGCTGCTCAGGACATGTTGGATATGCGTGACTTTGAGGCAGCCCGGGAAATGGTGGGTTCTAACATCATCCCTCTCATCACGCAGGCCCAACTGCTGGGCGAACTCACCAGTGCCAGAAGCTTCTACGCCGTGATCCTGGCTTACTGTGGAGATTTAAAGGGCGCTGACAAGGAGATGGCCTCGCTCGCGCCCTTCCGCTCCGGCTTCTCGGATAAAAAACGTGGCGAATACGACTCTCAGTTGCAGTTGATTGAAGACATTCGAGCTGGCCGGGTCAGATAATCCGATGTTGCGAAGAAGTCGAAAATTCTAACCCGTGCGACCTCGAAAACGATGTAGGTTACGGTTACCGAAATCCCTGACGCCAAGCCCAATACTCTCCCCAGACCATGGGTCATGAAACTATAGAAAACACCTGTAGCAGTGATGTATTGGTCATCCACGCAGCTCTTACGTAAACCGGAATCTTCGTTATCACTTTCACAGCCGTACTCCCATAGCTGTTGGCGATGCGCTCGACTACACGTGGCGGACTTTTCAAGCGGCCGAGAGCCTTGGGAGAGGGCAATCCATTCCTAGGCGGATACCTATAGCCAAATAGGGTAGTAACCCTCGAGGCTAGCCTCGCATTACTGGCGTGCAGACGTGCGAAAGCAGTGTCCCACAGATCGTTCAATGCGATTGTTGATTTCCACGGCCATCCGGACACTTCCAGGCAGGCAGCGGCGCAGGATCACCTTGAACCTTGCTGATTGGCGCCGAGCCAGCCATCACCTGATCGCCGGATGTCGGCCCCAAGCTATTCTCCAGAGCGAAAATGGCATAATATGCCAACAATCAAAAGTACCTGTTTGCATGGAACTGGAGCTAGTTATGGCGACGCGAAACGTTGTGCTCACCCCTCACCAGGAACAGGTTATCCATGACCTGGTGCAGTCCGGCCGTTATCAGAATGCCAGCGAAGTGATGCGAGAAGGCTTGCGTTTATTGGAGCAGCGCGTCGCCGAAGACACCGCCAAAATTGAGGCCCTGCGTCAGGCTAGCTCGATCGGCATCATGGATCTTGACCACGGGCGCTTTACTCAGGTGAACGAAGGGGATCTGGAGCACTACCTCGAGGGCTTGAGCTTGGAGGCAACCCTCCCCGCGAGAGAGAAACACTGAGCATGCCGCAGTATCGGATTTCCAACCCGGCGCGCGCCGACATTGTCGACATCCTCAGGCTCTCCCAGACGCAGTTCGGCGATCAAGCACGCCAGCGCTACCAGGCGCTGATCCTCGCAGCGCTGCAAGCGCTTGCCGACACGCCTTATCGCATTGGCAGCCACGACCGCGATGAGCTTGCACCGGGCCTTCGCAGCTATCACCTCATCTATTCACGCCAGCAGGCCAAACAAACCCATGGAACGGTCAAAAACCCACGCCATATCGTGTTCTATCGTGTGGCAAACGACGACGTGATCGAGGTCGTCAGACTCCTTCATGACGCCATGGAAGTGCAGTTGCACCTGCCTAACGACTGATCAGCGACCTGGCCCAACGGCTTAACTGGCCAGGAATAGCGAAGGTAAGGCGCCCCCTATATATCTCAACCTGAGCGCCCTCGTTGTCAGCCGACTTGGCGGCCAATTGAAGCGGGAGGTTTTGGGTCCAACCTGGCTATCGAGACCCACGACCAGAAACACTATGTTCAACTTTGCGTACCACTTTCAACGCAGAATAACCGCTTCTTAGGTGTTTTCCGTGACCAGGCGCCTAGCATTACGCTCATTACTCTCCAGCTGTCGATGGACACGCGGATCAAATGCCCCTAGCGACCAGAGCCCTGGCAACATCACGCAGAGCACGAGCATCTCGCGAGTCAATTTCAGGATAGGTGCAGAGAGACAGACCCGATAACTCCACTTAAGGATATCGACTCATTACCCATATCCTCTTCGGAACGACCAAGGATTTGCCAGATAAAGGTTGCTCATCCAGTATGCGGAGGCGCACTGAATACCAGCCACTGCCATACTGGAGTCCGTCGGAGATCGCCATTCGCGATCACTCGCACACTCGGTGCGAATGGGGGCAAAACTGGGCGCACAATTAGTTTTTTCAAGGCTAGAACCACCGTTCTAGAGCCTAGTCAAAATGTTCTTTGGAGAGAACGACCTTGACTGTATTTACAGGGTTCGGGTTCACCACGCTTTGCGGCGCGGCTCAGCGTCAACCGCAACCACCCAAGCACGGCATCGATAGCTTTAACAATCAGGTTACTGCGCTGATCGGCCCTATGTCTCCATCACCAGGAAGTTCATAACACCCATCGACACGAACCTCCGCCGCTGGAATCATGTGATATTCGATGACTCTACCGAAGTCTGAGCGAATGCCCGGATCACTTCACCAGCAACAGAGAGCTCCGCGTTACCTACAGCCATCGCCCGAAGCTTGCCTCGCGGACTGTCCAGATCGGCAACTCATTAACGAACGTCTTCGCTTCTTCAGGTTCTTGCACCGGTAGGGGCTGTCCGGGGGACACAAGACTCGAACGCCTCTCAGATGGCATAGCTACCGAGATCCAAGATATCCGTGGGAGTAAATGTGGGAGTATTTTTTCAGAGATGAAAAAGCCCAACCGGTGAAGATTGGGCTAAGTCATTGAAAGATATGGTCGGGACGGAGTGATTCGAACACTCGACCCCTAGCACCCCATGCTAGTGCGCTACCGGACTGCGCTACGCCCCGACTAGGCGTGTTACTGGGTTCGCTTCTTAACGAAGCGAACCGGAATATACCGCAAGCTTTTGAAATGTGGAAGTATTTTTAAAGCTTGAATCATTTTTTCAGCACCACCAGTACATCTTCCAATTCGGAGATCATCTGGCGGATCAGTTGCTTGTATTGGGTGGTGTCGTCTTTGGCTTCATCACCGGACATACGCTGGCGTGCACCGCTGATGGTGAACCCCTGGTCGTACAGCAACGCGCGGATCTGTCGGATCATCAGCACGTCCTGGCGCTGATAATACCGACGGTTCCCGGTGCGTTTGACGGGGTTGAGTTGAGGAAACTCCTGCTCCCAATAGCGCAGCACGTGCGGTTTTACCGCACACAGCTCGCTGACTTCACCAATGGTGAAGTAGCGTTTGCCTGGGATGACGGGTAGCTCGTCGTTATGACTTGGTTCCAGCATAAGCCTCAACTCGGGCCTTCAACTTCTGCCCTGGACGAAAGGTGACCACACGGCGAGCCGTGATCGGGATTTCTTCTCCCGTTTTTGGATTGCGGCCAGGCCGCTGGCGTTTGTCTCGCAGGTCAAAATTGCCGAAACCGGACAATTTGACCTGTTCGTTGTCTTCCAGAGCGTGTCTGATCTCTTCAAAAAACAGCTCGACCAATTCCTTGGCCTCGCGCTTGTTCAGACCCAACTCTTCGTACAGACGTTCCGCCATCTCAGCTTTCGTCAAAGCCCCCATACGTCACTTCCTTAACGTGGCGTTCAACCTTTGTTCGAGCGAGGTGAGGATATTTTGCGTCGTGGTATTCACCTCATCGTCATTAAGAGTGCGCGATGGATGCTGCCAGGTCAAGCCAACTGCAAGGCTTTTTCTATGCGGATCAATGCCTTTACCCTGATAGACGTCAAATAGCCTGAGGTCTGTCAGCCATTCCCCTGCATTTTCACGGATTACATCCAGAACTGCAGTGGCAGCGACTTCACGGTCGGCAATCAGGGCCAGGTCGCGGCGCACTTCAGGGAAGCGCGACAACTCGCTGAATTTAGGCATCTTGCCCGACGCAACTTCAGCCAAGACTAGCTCAAACACGAAGACTGGACGGTCCAGACCCAAGGTTTTCGACAGTTCCGGGTGAATGGCGCCGACGAAGCCCACCAGGCGACCTTCACGCTCGATACGTGCAGTCTGGCCTGGGTGCAAGGCTGGGTGGCTGCCCGGTACAAACGTAAAGGCGTCCAGCGCACCGGCAAAGCCCAGCACCGCTTCCACGTCAGCCTTGACGTCGAAGAAGTCCACGACCTCACGGCCTTGCGCCCAGCCTTCCGGCAGACGGCTGCCGCAGACAACACCCGCCAGCATTGGCTCTTGCTTCAAGCCATCGAGCTGGCCGACGAAACGCAAGCCGCTTTCGAACAGGCGCACGCGGTCTTGCTGGCGGTTCAGGTTGTGGGAAAGTGCCTTCACCAGGCCCGGCCACAACGAGGAACGCATGGCGGCCATGTCGTTGGAGATCGGGTTGGCCAGCAGCAACGGCTCTACGCCAGGGTTGAACAGTTCGAACTGTTTTGGATCAATGAAGCTATAGGTCACTGCTTCCTGGTAACCACGGGCAACCAGCAAACGACGCAGTTCAGGCAGGTGCGCACGCGCTTCGGCCTTGGGTTGCGGTGCCAGGCGTGCTTGCGGATAGCGAACCGGCAGGCGGTTGTAGCCGTACAGGCGCGCCAGCTCTTCGATCAGGTCGACTTCCAGGCTGATGTCGAAGCGATGGCTAGGTACTGCAACCTGCCACTGCCCTTCCCCGCCCGCAGAAATACCCAGGCCAAGCGCAGACAGCAGTTGCTCGATTTCAGCCGGCTCGATGACCAGGCCGAGCATCTGCTCAACGCTTTTGGCACGCAAGGTGATCGGCGCAATCGACGGCAGGTACTGTTCGCTGACGGTTTCGGTGATCGGGCCGGCTTCGCCACCGGTGATTTCCAGCAGCAGGCCGGTGGCGCGCTCCATGGCTTCACGGGCGAGTTTCCAATCCACACCACGCTCGTAGCGGTGCGACGCATCGGTGTGCAGGCCGTAGCAACGGGCCTTGCCAGCGATCGCGATCTGGTCGAAGAACGCACTTTCAAGGAATACATCACGGGTGGTCGCGGATACACCGCTGTGCTCGCCCCCCATCACGCCGGCAATCGCCAGGGCGCGTGCGTGGTCGGCGATCACGAGGGTATCGGCACGCAGGCTGACTTCTTGACCATCGAGCAGCACCAGCTTCTCACCCTCTTCGGCCATACGCACGCGGATGCCGCCGTTGATTTCGGCAAGATCGAACGCGTGCAACGGCTGGCCCAGTTCAAGCATCACGTAGTTGGTGATGTCGACGGCGGCGTCGATGCTGCGCACGTCGGCACGACGCAGGCGCTCGACCATCCACAGCGGGGTTGGCTTGGACAGGTCGACGTTACGGATCACACGCCCCAGGTAACGCGGGCAAGCGTTGGGCGCCAATACTTCAATCGAGCGTACTTCGTCGTGTACCGCCGGCACGGCAGCAACCACTGGACGGGTGACAGGCGCGTTGTACAGCGCACCCACTTCACGGGCCAGGCCAGCCAGGGACAGGCAGTCGCCGCGGTTGGGGGTCAGGTCGACCTCGATGCTGGCGTCTTCCAGTTCCAGGTAAGCACGAATGTCCTGACCCACTGGCGCGTCGGCCGGCAGCTCCATCAGGCCATCATTGCCCTCACCTACTTGCAGCTCGGCCTGGGAGCACAGCATGCCGTTGGATTCAACGCCACGCAGCTTGGCCTTCTTGATCTTGAAGTCGCCCGGCAACTGGGCGCCGATCATGGCGAACGGGATCTTCAGGCCCGGGCGCACATTAGGCGCTCCGCACACGACCTGAAAGGTTTCCGAACCGTTGCTGACCTGGCACACACGCAATTTGTCGGCATCCGGGTGCTGCTCGGTGCTCAACACCTCGCCCACCACCACGCCACTGAAAACACCGGCGGCCGGCGTAACGCTATCGACCTCAAGACCGGCCATCGACAGACGAGCAACCAGCTCGTCGCGATCTACCTGCGGGCTTACCCAGCCACGCAGCCATTGTTCACTGAATTTCATCCTGCTCTCCTAAAGATTCGTTACGACTAGCGAAATTGCGCGAGGAACCGCAAGTCGTTGTCGAAGAACAGACGCAAGTCGTTCACGCCGTAACGCAGCATGGCCAGACGCTCAACGCCCATGCCGAAGGCAAAGCCCGAGAACTCTTCCGGGTCGATCCCGGACATGCGCAGCACGTTGGGGTGAACCATGCCGCAGCCCATTACTTCCAGCCAGCCGGTCTGCTTGCACACACGGCAGCCTTTACCGCTGCACATCACGCATTCCATGTCGACTTCGGCGGATGGCTCGGTGAACGGGAAGAACGAAGGACGGAAACGTACCGCCAACTCTTTTTCGAAGAACACCCGCAGGAACTCTTCGATGGTGCCTTTGAGGTCGGCGAAATTGATATCGCGATCAACCAGCAGGCCTTCGACCTGGTGGAACATCGGCGAATGGGTGATATCCGAGTCGCTACGGTACACACGGCCTGGGCAGACAATGCGGATCGGCGGCTTGTTCGCTTCCATGGTGCGGACCTGTACCGGCGAGGTATGGGTGCGCAGCAGCATGTTGGCGTTGAAATAGAAGGTGTCGTGCATCGACCGGGCCGGGTGATGGCCTGGGATGTTGAGCGCCTCGAAGTTGTGGTAGTCGTCTTCGACCTCAGGGCCTTCGGCAATGCCGTAGCCGATGTGGGTGAAGAACTGTTCGATACGTTCCAGAGTCCGGGTGATCGGATGCAGACCGCCCGATGCCTGGCCACGACCAGGCAAGGTCACGTCAATGGACTCGGCGGCGAGCTTGGCCGCAAGATCGGCCTCCTCGAGCGACGCCTTGCGCGCATTGAGAACCTCTGTGACACGCTCCTTGGCGACGTTGATCAGCGCACCGACTTGCGGACGCTCTTCAGCAGGCAGATTTCCCAGGGTCTTCATCACCTGAGTCAATTCACCTTTCTTGCCAAGGTAGTGAACCCGGATTTGCTCCAGGGCATTTACATCTTCAGCGCTTTGCACAGCCTCAAGGGCTTGGGCGACGAGCGCGTCCAGGTTTTCCATGTACAGACTCCAGATACAAAATAGGGGAAGAGCTTGAAGGCTCTTCCCCTATTTATGACGTTTACCACCTTGGGCCACAGGAGTAGCCCAGGGTGACTGTCGGGGGTACTTAAGCCAAGGAGGCTTTAGCTTTCTCGACAATCGCAGCAAACACCGCTTTTTCGTTCACGGCCAGTTCAGCCAGAACCTTACGGTCGATTTCGATGGACGCTTTTTTCAGGCCAGCGATGAAACGGCTGTAGGACAGACCGTTAACACGTGCACCAGCGTTGATACGAGCGATCCACAGAGCGCGGAACTGACGTTTTTTCTGACGACGGTCGCGGTAGGCGTATTGGCCTGCCTTGATTACCGCTTGCTTGGCAACACGGAATACGCGTGAACGCGCGCCGTAGTAGCCTTTAGCAAGTTTCAGAATTTTTTTGTGACGCTTACGGGCCATGACGCCACGCTTTACACGAGCCATGAGTTACTTCCTCTATTCTTGAACCAAAATTAACGAAGGCGCAGCATGCGCTCGACTTTTGCCACGTCAGACGGATGCAGCAAGCTGCTACCGCGCAGTTGACGCTTACGCTTGGTCGACATTTTGGTCAGGATGTGGCTCTTGAAAGCGTGCTTGTGCTTGATGCCGTTAGCAGTTTTCAGAAACCGCTTAGCAGCACCACTTTTAGTTTTCATCTTTGGCATGTTCGGTACTCCGCATTCAGTTGATAAACATAATCAGAAGGCCTGCCGTGCCCTGTTGATTACTTCTTCTTTTTCGGGGCGATGACCATAATAAGCTGGCGTCCTTCCATCTTAGGATGCTGTTCGACCGAACCGTACTCGAGCAGGTCAGCTTCAACCCGCTTGAGGAGTTCCATCCCCAGCTCCTGGTGGGCCATCTCACGGCCGCGGAATCGCAAGGATACCTTGGCCCTGTCCCCATCACTCAGGAAACGTACCAGGTTGCGCAGTTTTACCTGGTAATCCCCTTCCTCCGTCCCTGGACGAAACTTGATTTCTTTTACTTGAATCTGCTTCTGGTTCTTCTTCGCTGCGGCAACCTGCTTCTTCTTTTCGAAGATCGATTTGCCGTAGTCCATCACCCGACAAACAGGTGGGATTGCATCGGCGGAGATTTCCACCAGGTCCAGCTTGGACTCTTCTGCAATACGAAGCGCTTCATCAATCGAGACGATGCCAATCTGCTCGCCATCAGCGCCAATTAACCGAACCTCGCGTGCCGAGATATTCTCGTTGATCGGGGCTTTCGGTGCAGCTCGTTTATCTTGTCTCATTTCACGCTTAATAATAATTACTCCGAATCTGGGCGACCACGCCGGGAAACCGCTTGCGCGAGGAACTCAGCGAACTGGGCGACGGGCATCGAGCCCAGGTCAGCACCTTCACGAGTACGCACAGCGACAGTCTGCATCTCGACTTCCCGATCTCCGATAACCAAGAGATAGGGAACCTTGAGCAAGGTATGCTCGCGGATTTTAAAGCCGATCTTTTCATTTCTCAAGTCGGACTTGGCACGAAACCCGCTTTCGTTGAGAGTTTTTTCAACTTCAGCGGCAAAATCTGCCTGTTTATCAGTGATATTCATGATCACTGCCTGGGTCGGAGCCAGCCACGCAGGGAACGCGCCCTCGTAGTGCTCGATCAGGATACCGACGAACCGTTCGAACGAGCCGAGGATCGCCCGGTGCAGCATAACCGGGTGTTTACGGCTGTTGTCTTCGGAGACGTATTCGGCTCCCAGACGGATCGGCAGGTTAAAATCGAGCTGCAGGGTACCACACTGCCAGACACGACCAAGGCAATCTTTGAGCGAAAACTCGATCTTCGGACCGTAGAAGGCGCCCTCACCCGGCTGCAGATCGTATGCAAGGCCCGCACTGTCGAGCGCTGCCGCCAGTGCCGCTTCGGCGCGATCCCACAGTTCGTCGGAACCGACGCGTTTTTCCGGACGAGTGGACAGCTTCATCTCGACTTCGGTAAAGCCGAAATCGCGATAAACGTCCATGGTCAGCTTGATGAACGCTGCGGACTCGGCCTGCATCTGCTCTTCGGTGCAGAAGATGTGGGCATCGTCCTGGGTGAAGCCACGCACGCGCATGATGCCGTGCAGCGCACCGGATGGCTCGTTACGGTGGCAGGCACCAAACTCGGCCAGGCGCATCGGCAACTCGCGGTAGCTCTTCAGGCCCTGGTTGAAGACCTGCACGTGGCACGGGCAGTTCATCGGCTTGATGGCGTAGTCGCGGTTTTCCGACTGGGTGGTGAACATGTTGTCGGCATAGTTGGCCCAGTGCCCGGATTTCTCCCACAGGCTGCGATCAACCACCTGTGGAGTCTTGATCTCCAGGTAGCCGTTTTCGCGCTGCACCTTGCGCATGTACTGCTCAAGCACTTGGTACAGGGTCCAGCCATTGGGGTGCCAGAACACCATGCCCGGCGCTTCTTCCTGAAGGTGGAACAGGTTCAGGCGCTTGCCGATCTTGCGATGGTCGCGTTTTTCGGCTTCTTCGATGCGCTGGATATAGGCGGCCAGCTGCTTCTTGTCAGCCCAGGCCGTGCCGTAGATCCGTTGCAGTTGTTCGTTCTTCGCATCACCGCGCCAGTAGGCACCGGACAGCTTGGTCAGCTTGAACGACTTGAGAAAGCGCGTGTTCGGCACGTGCGGGCCACGGCACATGTCGACATATTCTTCGTGGTAGTACAGGCCCATGGCCTGCTCGTCCGGCATGTCTTCCACCAGGCGCAGCTTGTAGTCCTCGCCACGCGCGGTAAACACGTCGATCACTTCGGCACGCGGGGTGACTTTCTTGATGACGTCGTAATCTTTTTCGATCAGCGCGTGCATGCGCTGCTCGATGGCCGCCAAGTCGTCCGGAGTAAAAGGACGCTCATAGGCGATGTCGTAATAGAAGCCTTCTTCAATGACCGGGCCGATCACCATCTTGGCGGTTGGGTACAGTTGCTTGACCGCATGGCCAATCAAGTGCGCGCAAGAGTGGCGAATGATCTCCAGCCCCTCCTGATCCTTGGGCGTGATGATTTGCAGGCTGGCGTCGCTGGTGATCAGGTCGCTGGCGTCAACCAGCTTGCCGTCGACCTTGCCGGCCACGGTGGCCTTGGCCAGGCCTGCACCAATGGATGCGGCGACCTCGGCTACGGAAACCGGATGATCGAATGAACGTTGACTGCCGTCGGGAAGAGTAATAGTTGGCATGGCGCCTCCTCTCCTAGTGGTGACCCCTACCAAAGGTCACGTGGGTTGGGATGAGCCAGTACAAGATCCAACACCAGGCCGTTCAATGCTGAACGCCTGCCTTACAGCGGCAGGAGCCTTTCGGCCAACCGATAATCGAACCAGAGTGACTGGAGTGAACAAAAAGAACCTGGCAAGGCGGCAAATGGCGCGCCGGGAAATAGCCAGGCGAGGATGCTAGCACAGATGAACGGTCATCGCGTCGGCCAAGCGTTGGGGAAAGAGCAATTCATGGCTTTATAGCTGCGAAAGTGAACTTGAGCTGTACGTGAGGCCTCAAAGCCACTGAGAATCGCCGTTCGTCCTCGACCCAAAGGAGCATCCCATGATGCGTTTTACCTCTACCCTCGCTGTCGCCGCTACCCTGAGCCTCCTTTCCCTCGGCGCGCAGGCTGCAGCCCCTTCCAACTGGCCAGCTGGCGCCCGTGACGCCTTCGTCAACGACTGCAGTGCCGCCGCCAGCCAGAACGTGGACGTCAAAACTGCCAAAGCCCACTGTGAATGTGGCGCCGACAAGATCAATGCCGAATTGAGCACTGCCGAGATCAAGGAATTGATGACCAACCAGAACGCCAGCCCGGAGCTTAAAAACAAAGCAGTCGCGGCTATTTCGTCCTGCAAAGTGGTGAAGAAAAAGTAAGATTGGCTGACGATTCGACGGCCATTTCGCTGGAAAAACAGCCTGAAAACTGCCATTTCGCACAAATTATGCAGGTTTTACGGCTTTTTTTAACAGCTGATATTTCGTCGCAAAGCCCCGTAAATCGGGGCTTTCAGCCTAAAGACGGATCAAACGCAAAGCGATTGATTAGCAAACAGTGCCTTGGGGGGGCTCCCAAGCCGAACATTTCGACTATGATAGCCCAGTGTGCCCAGTTGGCCTGAGCAGCACAGCACTACTGAAAATATATGTTTCTTGGAGATACACCATGTCTAATCGCCAAACCGGCACCGTTAAATGGTTCAACGATGAAAAAGGCTTCGGCTTCATCACTCCTCAAGGTGGCGGTGACGACCTGTTCGTACACTTCAAAGCTATCGAAAGCGACGGTTTCAAAAGCCTGAAAGAAGGCCAGACCGTTTCCTTCGTGGCTGAGAAAGGCCAAAAGGGTATGCAAGCTGCACAGGTTCGCCCAGAGTAATTCTGCGCTGAGCTAAAAAAACCCCGTCCATGTGACGGGGTTTTTTATGGGTGATGCAAAAGCCGCATCAGCCGCAGTTAACCCGGTTGATCACGAGGTTGTTGTCGGTGTTCAGGTTCAAGCGGTCGGAGCGATACTCCAGCGTGATCATGTCATTGGGCTTGAGAATGCGTGCATTCTGCGCGCCGGCACGCGTGCGGGCCTGTTCCAGCAATTGAGGCGAGGCTTTCTGGCCGATGGCGAACTCTGCAGCCTTCGACTCACAGCGGCTATGACCGGCATCGGTCGCGGTGGCAGCTTTGCCTGGCTCAGAGGCACCCGGGGTGCTGCAACCTGCCAACGCGAGCGCAGCCAACAAAGTACCGAATGATGCGAGCTTCCAAGGCATGAAGCCTCCTATGATAAAAAGTGGACAGAGATCGTGCGACAGCAGTCAAAGCGATTGGTTTCAAGACGTTAACCGCCTGTAGGCAAGTCTGCCTGAGTCCCGGCATGCAATCGCTCGGTGAATCGTGACTAGATATGAACGTATTCAGTAGATGTCGATGTAGTCAGACGAAGGCGTAGGCCAATTCTGCTTCAGCGCGTTGAAAATCTGCATAACCCAGACTTCATCGCTGGCTGTCACCTTGCCGACGTAGCCGGAACCTTTGGCCCAGGTCTCCAGGCGAAACAGCAGGCCATCGATATCAGCCCCCCCGACTACGCCGGAAGAAATGTAGGCGACGCCTTTTTTGGTCACCCGCAGTTGGGTATGTTCGTCGTCACTGGCGCTGCCAAGCAGTTGGCGCACGGCGTCCAGCGTCAGGTTGTCGGGCTTGCTCAAATCGATTTGCACGCGGTGTTTCCCGGCCATTTAACAGGCAGACAGTGTCGCACAGCCTCTGCGTCATGCCTAAGTAGCAGTGCCAAATGCCGTACAAAATGCTTAACTGCGCCCCTCTGGAACAGCGTTCCAGTGCACTGCCCCGCATTTTCAGCCCGTGAGATTTCCATGACCACCGTAACGCTTCAAGCCGACATCAAAGCCAAGTGGCCCCAAGGGCAAAGTTCCTACAGCCCCGGAAGCCCGGAAGAACTGGCGATCATTGGTATCGACCTGCTGGTCAAGGAACTGGGCACCCAGGCGGCGCAAGCGTTCATCGGCCAGATATTCGAGAAATACCCGGTCGATTACGGGGGCGCCCAAGGGCGCGAATAAGAACCGGACGACGAGCGCCGCCCGGTAAAATACCTTACTTCAGACGTGCCAGGCGCTCGGTCAGCAGATCGAAGAAGCCCTGGGCGTCGCCATTCTCAACCCAGAACACATTCTTGGGCTGCTTGAGGCCGTCGTACCAATCGACGATGGTCTGGCCGAAGGTCGGGCCTTCGCGGCTGTCGACCACCATATTGGCCTCACGACCGCTGAACAGCGAAGGCTTGAGCAGGTACGCCACCACGGTAGCGTCGTGGACCGGGCCACCGGGAATGCCGTAGTGCTCCATATCGCCTTTGACGTACTCATTCAGAATACTGCTGACGACCTTGCTCGCGTTGTTGTTCAGGTCGGCAATTTTCTTCAGGCGGGCGTCGCTGGTGAGGACTTTATGGGTCACGTCCAACGGCAGGTAGGTCAACTTCACACCGCTTTTGAGCACGATCTCCGCCGCCACCGGATCGGCGAACAGGTTGAACTCAGCCACTGGGGTGATATTGCCGCCGTTGAAGTGGGCGCCGCCCATCACGACCACTTCCTTGATGCCCTGGGTGATTTCGGGCGCTTGAGTCAGTGCCAGTGCCAGGTTGGTCTGCGGGCCGAGCATGGCGATGGTGATGCTGTGCGGCTTGGCGCTGCTCAGGGTTTTGATCAGGTAGTCGACGGCATTGCCTTCGGCCAGGCCTTTTTTCGGCTCATGCACCGTGACGCCCGAGATGCCTTCCTTGCCATGGATATTCTCGGCGTAGATCGGTTTGCGCAGCAGCGGCGCTGGCGCACCGGCGTACACCGGGATGTCCTCGCGCCCTGCCCACTCACGCGCCAGGCGCGCGTTGCGCGAGGTCTTGTCCAGGCGCACATTGCCGGCCACGGTGGTCAGCGCACGAATGCTCAACTCCTGCGGCGAAGCCATGGCAAACAGCAAGGCCACCACATCGTCGGCACCCGGGTCGGTGTCGATGATCAGGTCGATTTTTTCCGCCGCTTGGGCGCTTGCAGCAGTGAGCGCGGACAAAAGCAGAACACTCCGGAACAGGTTTTTCAGGGTAGGTAGACCACGTTGCATAAAGCACTCCTTGTCATTGGGGGGGACGCTAGAACGTTACGCCGGACACCAGCGCGATATTGCAGTACGGCTGGCACTCGCCAGTGCGCACCACGGCGCGGGCATTGCGGCTCAATTGCTTGAATTGGTCATGGCTGAGCAGGCGTCTTTCGCCCAATGCAGCCTGCTCAGTGAGCGCATTTAGCGAAGTCAGCGCGGGCGGTTGCTTCAGCAGGATCTCTTCTGCCAGAACATGGCTTTCCACCTGCATTTCGCTAAGCACGATGCGCAAGGTGCTGATGAAGTCCGGGATGCCCTGGGTCAGTGCCAGGTCGATCAATTCGACGCCGGGAGGCACCGGCAAGCCGGCATCGCCGATGACCAGGATGTCGCCGTGGCCCAGGGACGCGATCACGCGCGACAGGGCGATATTCAGCAAAGGTGTCTTTTTCATGCGGGCACAAAACCTTGTACGTCGTGCAGCGTAGGAATGGAAGGCTGAGCGCCGGCGCGGGTCACTGACAACGCGGCCGCCACCTGGCCAAAACGGATCGCCTGGGCTTCGCTCTTGCCCGCGGCCAGCGCGGCGGCAAAGCCACCGACAAAGGTATCGCCAGCAGCGGTGGTATCCACCGCTTTGACCTTCGGCGCCACCAGGTGCTCAAAGCCCTTGCCGTCGGCAAACAGCGCGCCCTGGGCGCCCAGGGTGATGATGACCTTGCCAGCACCCGCCCTGATCAGCGCGGTCGCGGCGACCTTGGCGCTGTCGAGGGAGTCGACCGTCACGCCGCTTAGAGCGCTGGCCTCGCTTTCATTGGGGATCAGATAATCGATCGAGGCATACCAATCAGCGGGCAACGGTCCGCTTGCCGGGGCCGGATTGAGGATGACCGTCTTGCCCAGCTCGCGACCCCGCTTGAGCGCATACCCAACGGTCTCCATTGGCACCTCAAGCTGACAGATGATCACGTCGGCCGTCTGCAGCACAGCGTCGCACGTTCGCAGCGACGCAGGCGTCAACTCACCGTTGCTGCCGGCCACAATGACAATGGCGTTCTGGCTGCTGTCATCGACCACGATCAACGCCACACCGCTGGAGCCCTCCACCGTGCTGACTGCCTGGCAATCGATCCCTTCCACCAGCAGCGCATCGCGCAATTGGCTGCCGTAGGCGTCGGTACCGATGCACCCCACCATTGCGACACTGGCGCCCAGGCGTGCCGAGGCGACGGCCTGGTTGGCGCCCTTGCCACCGGGCACAGTGGAGAACGTCTGGCCGATCAGGGTTTCACCGGCACGCGGCAAGCGACTGGCGCGGGTGACCAGGTCCATGTTCAAGCTGCCTATTACCACTACTTTTGCTGGCATACATCAGTACTCATCAATTCGGTTCAGCGGTATTGGGCGAACACATCAGCCAATGGCGCGGTCGACTCACGCAAAACAATACTGGGCGTCACGATACGTTGATCGATCGGCAGTTGGGGTGTTGCTATTCGTTGCAGTAATAATTCGGCCGCAGTCTCGCCTAACTGCAGGATCGACTGGCCGACCGTTGTCAGCGCCGGGTAGACGTAGCGCCCCATCTGAATGTCATCGAAACCGATGACCGACAGCTCGCCCGGCACCCGCACATTGCGCTCGGCGGCGGCGCGCAGCACGCCAAACCCGATCATATCGTTGCTGGCGAAAATCGCGCTGGGCGGGTGTTGCGATAATAACTGTACGGCTGCGGCATACCCGCCCGTGCTGGTGAAATCGCTTTCCAGGGTACGACTGGCCAACACCTCGATGCCCGCCTCGCGCAATGCACGCTGGTAACCCGCCAGGCGCATCTGCGCCACGCGGGTATGCCCCGGGCCGCCGATACAGGCGATGTCGCGGTGGCCCAATTCCAACAAGTGCCGGGTCGCCAGGTAAGCGCCCTCCTCGTGATCGATGCGCACCAGGTCCACATCAATCCCATCCAGCGCCCGGTCGACAATCACCATGGGCGTGCGCACTGCACTCAAGCCCGCGGCAAGGCCACTGTCATCGCCACCCACGGAGGTCACGATCAAGCCGTCGACGCGTTTTTCCAGCAACACGCGCAAGTAACTGCGCTGTTTCTCTGCGTCGTCATCCGAGTTGCAAAGGATCACGCAATAGCCATTACGCTCGCAGTAATCCTCGATACCCCGGGCCAGTTCAGCAAAATACGGGTTGAGGCTGTTGGGCACCAGCAGGCCGATGGTCGCCGTGGTCTTGGCCTTGAGCGAGCGTGCGACGGCACTGGGCACGTAGTCCAACTGCTTGATCGCCGCCTCGACCTTGATGCGTACCGGCTCGCTCACCGGGCGCGTCTTGTTCACCACATGGGACACGGTGGTGTAGGAAATACCTGCAAGCGCTGCCACATCTTTGATCGTTGCCATGGTTCAGCCCCGCCGACTGGCGCGCTGGCTGCGGTAAGTGTCGAGGACCACGGCAATCACGATCACAGCACCGGTAATGATGCGTTTAGTCGGCTCCGTCGCACCGATCTGCGCCAGCCCAGCCGCCAAGACCGAAATGATCAACACGCCGAAGAACGTGCTGATGACCGAACCACGCCCGCCCATCAGGCTGGTGCCACCGATCACCACGGCAGCGATCACTTGCAGCTCCAGGCCCGAACCGGCATTCGGGTCCGCCGCTTCCAGGCGCGAAATCTGAAACAGCGCCGCCACACCGGCCAACAGGCCCATCAGGCTGAACACCAGGATCTTGTAAGGCTTGGGATTGATACCTGCCAGGCGCACCGCTTCTTCGTTGGTGCCGATGCCGATCAGGTAACGGCCGAAGACCGTACGGGTCAGTACCAATTGGGCGGCGATGATCACCAGCAGCGCGATGATAAACGACGGGGAAATACCGAAGGCAATCGGGTTGGACAGCCAGGCAAACGAGTCACCGATATAAGCGGTGCGCGAGCCCGTCATCTGGTAGGCCACGCCGCGGGCCATCTCCAGCACGCCGAGGGATACGATAAATGACGGAATGCGCCAGGCCACCGTGATGGAACCGGTGATAGTGCCGGCCAACGCCGCGCAGCCCATGCCCAACAGAGCAGCGGGCAACACGCTCCAGCCCCAGCCCAGGATCGCCACGCTGACTGCCGAGGCCGCCAATGCCAGTACCGAGCCCACGGACAGGTCGATGCCGCCAATGATCAGGATGAAGGTCATGCCCACCGCCAGCACCATCAGGTCCGGGATCTGGTTGGCCAGGGTGCTGAAGGTGTCATAGGACAGGAAGTGATCGCTGAGCACCGAGAACAGCGCAATCATCGCCAGCAACGCACCCGCCAGCCCCAGGTAGGTACCCAGGCCATAGAAGTTGCCGCCAGTTTTACCAGGGGAAATGTTTGTTTTCATGGGGTATTCCTAGGCGCTGCTTCGTTGAGCAGCGCATCACGTTTCTGATAGCCGGCAAAGGCGGCGGCGAGCAATTCGTCCTGGGTCCAGCTGTCACGCTCAAAGGTCTCGATCAGGCGCCCGGCAGACAACACACCAATGCGGTCACAGATCAGCATCAGCTCACGCAGGTCACTGGACACCACCACCAGCGCTTTGCCCTGGCGGGTCAGTTCACCGAGCAAGGCATAGATGTCGAACTTGGCACCGACGTCGATGCCGCGGGTGGGCTCATCAAAGAGCATCACCGCGCAATCGCGCTCCAGCCAGCGGCCAATCACCACCTTTTGCTGGTTACCACCCGATAGCTCGGACACCAGTTGTGTCGGGCTGGAACTGCGGATACGCATGGCATCGATCTGGCGCTTGGCCAGAGCAGTTTCATTGCGGCTGTTGACGACGCCACCGCCGGAAATTTCCGGCATGTTGCCCAGGGCGATGTTGGCGCTGATGGATTGGGTCAGCAGCAGACCCTCACCCTTGCGGTCTTCTGTGATCAAGGCAATACCATGACCGACTGCGTCAACCGGAGAGCGAATACTCACCACCTTGGCCGGCGAACCCAAGGCCACGGTGCCGCTGTCGGCCGGGTCGGCGCCGAAGATCAGGCGCAGCAATTCGGTGCGGCCGGCGCCGATCAGGCCGGAAATGCCATAGATTTCACCGGCGCGCACTTCAAAGGACACATCGCGAACCTTGTCCGAACGGGTCAGGCCCGTCACCGTCAAGGCCGGGCCACCGATGGTGCGCGGGCCCAGGTCGATGTGTTCGCCCAGTTCGCGACCGACCATCAAGGTCACCAACTGCTCACTGTTGTAATTGGCCATCGGCTCGACGCAGACCAGCTTGCCGTCGCGCAATACCGCAATGCGCTGGGCGACACGGGCCAGCTCTTCGAGCCGGTGCGAAATATAAATGATCGCCACGCCTCGGGCCTGCAGGCGGGTGATTTGTTCGAACAGCATCTCGACTTCACGGGCGGTGAGCATCGCCGTGGGCTCATCGAGGATCAGTACATGGCAGTCGCCGATCAGGTTACGGGCAATCTCGACCATCTGCTGGTGACCAATGCCCAGGCTGCCCACCAGCGTGTCCGGGTCGATCGCGTCCAGGCCGACTTGGGCCATGGCTTCGATCGCGGCCTTGCGCAGTTGTTTGCGGCTGATCCAGCCACAGCGGCTTGGCAGGTTATCCAGGAACAGGTTCTCAGCCACGGTCAGCGTCGGCAGCAGGTTGAGCTCCTGCATGACCATGCGCACGCCCAAGGCTTCGGCCTGGGTGCGGCTGGCGGGGGCGTAATCCTGACCGTTGAATTGCATGTGCCCGGTGGTGGGCGTGACCAGGCCGCCGATGATCTTCGACAAGGTACTTTTGCCTGCGCCGTTTTCACCGGTCAGCGCCAACACTTCCCCGCGATTGAGCGTCAGGGTGATGTCGGACAGAACCGGTTGGGCATAGGTCTTACCGATACCGCTGACCGAGAGGACAGCGTTCGGGGCGGAAGATGACATAGGAAAATCTCCAGGCGCCCGCTCAGGACGAGCGGGCGCTGTTGGGTACTGCCAGGATTACTGCTTGATGACGAGTTCGACCGGGGTTTCGATCACGCCATCTTTGGCATCGACTTTCTCACCCTTGACCAGCTTCAGCGCGTTCTGGATACCGAACACGGCTTGCTGGGCGGCGGCCTGGTCAGCGGTGGCCAACACGCGGCCGTCCTTGAGCATTGGCTTGATCGCGTCAATGTTGTCGTAACCCACCACCAACACCTTGCCGGCCTTGCCTGCCGCACGCACGGCGGAAACAGCGCCCAGAGCCATGTTGTCGTTACCGGCCAACAGCGCCTTGATATCTGGCGTTTCGCTCAGCATCGCTGCCGCGATCTTGTTGCCCTGGTCGATTTCCCAGTTACCGGATTGGGTGGAAACAATCTTCATGCCCGCCGCGTCCATCGCATCCTTGAAGCCTGCGGTGCGCTGCTGGGCATTGGTGGTAGTGGGTACGCCCTCGATGATGCCGACCTTGTCACCGGCGGCCAGTTGCTTGGCCAGGTAGTCGCCCACCAGTTTGGAGCCTTTGCGGTTATCCGGGCCCACGAACGGGATATCGAGGTTTTTGCTTTTGAGGACATCCGGGTCCAGGCGGTTGTCGATGTTGACGACTTTGATACCGGCATCGGAAGCTTTCTTCAGCACACTGGCGAGTGCCTTGGAGTCGGCGGGAGCGATGACAAGCGCATCGACCTTGGCGTTGATCATTTCGTTGACGATGGCGATCTGCGCGCTGGTATCGGTCTCGTTCTTGATGCCGTTGGAGATCAACTTGAATTCTGTAGGATGCGCTTTCTGGTAGTCCTTCGCACCGTCGGTCATGGTGACAAAAAACTCATTGGCAAGGGACTTCATCACCAAACCCACGGTAGGCGTTTTGGCAGCGTCATCGGCAAATGCAGAAGAGAGAGGCAAAGCGGCGGATGCGGCAGCAAGCACAGCAACAGCAAGAAGACGTCCAGCAAATGGCAGCTTCATGGGTTCACTCCGATCTTATGATTATTGTGAGCAACGCTTGCACCGAAGACCCCTTCGGCAGCCCTCCCACCTGGGCGGCTGATACGAGCTGTGACGATGTGCCAAGGGCGCAGTGAAACATCTCGCAAACGTTTGCGTTGAGCAAACTATGAGAACCTTGTCGAGATTTGTCAACGGTAGCAGCAAGCCTTTCATGGGCGCCCTCAAAGCTCACACTTTAGCTACTGACCGCTGATACGTTTAAGCAAATTCGCCCTGCCTGACCGTTCTCTGAAACGACAGACTGTGCGGCGAATGCTCACACAGGGTGCCCGGACAAATCGTGAAGGCTTTCGGACAACCGAACACCACAGCCCTTCTCGTTCGGAAAGCCGGACAGCGCCGCACCCCATCAAACCGAAATATTACTTTAAGTTGTTTTAAATCAATAAGTTAATTTAAAAAAACCAACATGCTCAGCCTGGTACAAATCCTGCTCTTTCTCAGCACCTCGCGGCGTTCAGAACCGCCCGGGTGTTCTAGATGAACCTGCTACAGCACTCATCAAAAACCAGAGAGAAAAATAATGAAATCTGCATTGAAGAACGTTATTCCGGGCGCCCTGGCCCTTCTGCTGCTGTTCCCCGTTGCCGCCCAGGCAAAGGAAGTTGAAAGCAAGACCAAACTGTCCAACGTGGTCATCCTCGCCACCGGCGGTACCATCGCTGGCGCTGGCGCCAGTGCGGCCAACAGTGCCACTTACCAAGCGGCCAAAGTCGGCATCGAACAACTGATCGCCGGCGTTCCTGAGCTTAGCCAGATCGCCAACGTTCGCGGCGAACAAGTGATGCAAATTGCGTCGGAAAGCATCAACAACGAAAACCTGCTGCAACTGGGTCGCCGTGTCGCCGAACTGGCCGACAACAAGGACGTGGATGGCATCGTGATCACCCACGGCACCGATACCCTTGAAGAAACCGCCTACTTCCTGAACCTGGTAGAAAAAACCGACAAGCCTATCGTGGTGGTCGGCTCCATGCGCCCAGGCACCGCGATGTCGGCAGACGGCATGCTCAACCTGTACAACGCTGTTGCGGTCGCGGGTAGCAAGGAAGCCCGCGGCAAAGGCGTGCTGGTGACCATGAACGACGAGATCCAATCGGGTCGCGACGTCAGCAAGATGATCAACATCAAAACCGAAGCCTTCAAGAGCCCATGGGGCCCAATGGGCATGGTCGTTGAAGGAAAATCCTACTGGTTCCGCCTGCCGGCCAAGCGTCACACCATGGATTCTGAGTTCGACATCAAAACCATCAAAAGCCTGCCTGACGTTGAAATTGCCTACGGCTACGGCAACGTGAGCGACACCGCCTACAAAGCACTGGCCCAAGCGGGTGCCAAAGCGATCATTCACGCCGGTACCGGCAATGGCTCGGTATCGTCCAAGGTCGTTCCAGCGCTGGTGGAACTGCGTAAACAAGGCGTGCAGATCATTCGCTCTTCCCACGTCAACGCCGGTGGCATGGTTCTGCGTAACGCCGAACAGCCAGACGACAAATACGACTGGGTCGCCGCCCTTGACCTGAACCCGCAGAAAGCCCGCATCCTGGCGATGGTCGCCCTGACCAAGACCCAGGACAGCAAGGAACTGCAACGGATCTTCTGGGAGTACTGATCCCTGCTGATTCACCCGTAGGAGCGAGCTTGCTCGCGAAAAACTTGATAGCGCCGCGTTAAGTCAGGCTTTACGCGTTATCGTTAACGTTCTTCGCGAGCAAGCTCGCTCCTACAATTGCTGCCCGCCCTTCTCAACAAACTTCCTGATTCGCTGTCAGACGAACTTCTTGAAATTTAAGCAGTTGCGAAATTGCCTACAGTTAAATACTGTATGTGCGTACAGCCAATTAAGGAACACCCTGTGGCAAAGCCCTCTTCCGCAGCATCTACCACGCCTGACGCCTACCAGCGCCTGGCTATCCGCGTGCAAAAAATCATCAACTCAACCAACGCGCAGAAAGCCAAGGCCGCGCTGATCTTCCGTTTACCCGATGAACCGGAGAACGATTGGCAACGTTTACTGGAAGAGATTGCGGAAAACGACAACGTCACCCTCGCTTATCGAGATGACGGTGGCGTGCAGATTTTCTGGGTTGTGCCGAAGGAAGATTGATTCAATGAGTGCCCGTTTTATTGCTGTGTGCTGTCTGTTTTTTACCGTCACCGCCAACGCCCAGGCCCCTCGAACCTTCAGCGAAGCCAAGAAAATCGCCTGGAAGCTCTACGCGCCGCAATCCACTGAATTCTATTGCGGCTGCAAATACACCGGTAATCGGGTGAACCTGAAAGCCTGCGGTTACATACCGCGTAAAAACGCCAACCGCGCCGCGCGCATTGAGTGGGAACACATCGTGCCGGCCTGGCAAATTGGGCATCTGCGTCAATGCTGGCAAAATGGCGGGCGAAAAAACTGCACGCGCCATGATGAGGTGTTCAAGCGCGCCGAGGCCGACCTGCACAACCTGGTGCCGAGCATCGGTGAAGTGAACGGCGACCGTAACAACTTCAGCTTTGGCTGGCTGCCGGTGCAAAGCGGGCAGTACGGCTCATGCCTGACCCAGGTGGACTTCAAGGCGAAGAAGGTCATGCCGCGCCCGTCCATTCGCGGAATGATCGCGCGCACGTATTTTTATATGAGCAAGCAATACGGCCTGCGCCTGTCGAAGCAGGACCGGCAATTGTATGAGGCCTGGAACAAGACCTACCCGGTGCAAACCTGGGAGCGCCAGCGCAACCAGACCGTGGCTTGCGTGATGGGGCGGGGTAATGAGTTCGTCGGCCCGGTCAACCTCAAGGCCTGCGGCTGAACGTGGGCGGGGGGGCCCGCCCAACTGGCCTGCTACTGCGCTGCCTTGTGTTCGATAATCTCCGACACCGTGTCGTTTTTCTTGGCCCGCGCCATTTTCTCGTTTAGCAGCGCCTGCTTGGCCTCGGCCTCGGCTTTGGTCGCGAACGGCCCCAAAAGCACCTCATCCTTGCCGTCGACTTTCACGATATAGAAATTGAACCCGTGTTCCAGCAACCAGGCGGTCAGGTCGGTGATCGCCTGCAACTTGTGGTCCGGCGGGCCGACCCGGATATCCCATTCCTGGGCGGCAATCGCACCGGCTTGCGGCAGGCTTTCGGTCACGGCAGGCTTGGCCTTGGGGGTATCGACCGACTTACCTTCACCGCATCCGGCCAACGCCAACACCACAATTGCCATCGCTACTTTACGCACTGCCCTGCTCCTTTGAGGATCAAAGAGGCAACTTTACCATTCACTGTCTATTCTGGCCGTCATAAACGTTGGCTTAAACAATGCGAATCATGTATCGCGACCTGTATGATACCGCCATGGGAATTAATGTCGCCTCTACGCGTCCTAAAAGAGGCAGTCACAGGGAAGCGCTTCGCAGTAAGCTACACACATCCGACACCTGCCCTGTCTGAAACATGTGTCCTTAAAAGTAATTCAAGGAGAAGTCCATGCTTATACTCACCCGCAAAGTCGGTGAAAGCATAAACATCGGTGATGACATTACGATCACCATCCTGGGCGTTAGCGGCCAGCAAGTACGAATCGGCATCAACGCCCCTAAGGATGTTGCCGTGCATCGCGAAGAGATTTACCAACGTATCCAGGCCGGCCTGACTGCACCCGACAAAAACCAGACGCCTTGAAACGCCTCCAGTAGCCAGCCTTTTCGTTCACTGTAACGGCTGGCGAAAACCCAATTGGCCTGTTCGCGTACCCCCGCGTGACCAGCGCGCCTTGAACCTTCCCTTCGTTGCAAGATGAAACTGTCAGGGCATCCGGAACTTGTCGCGCTATTGGCAGCCCAATTTCTGACACTTTATCCTGCCATCCGAGTGCATTTCAGGAACACGTCGATGAGGCCAGCCGCGTCGCAACCCCTTGTTTCAAGATCCTGGATGATTGCCCTGCTGATAGGGCTGGTCTTCGTGGCACTCGGGTGTGGGTTGAGAATGGAAGTTGAAGGGGCCGATCCCGACACCCATTCCTGGGTGGATCTGGCGCTTCTGCTCTGTGGCTACCTGCTTGTGTTCTGCCTCAAGCCCATCCAGAAGGTGATCTTGCGCAAGTTGCGCCAGCGCGCCGCCCATCGCACCCGCGGGAAAGCCGCACGCTGAGCGCTGCTGCCTGCTATCGGATAGCCGGTATTTACAGCGCCGCCGCACCACCTATCATTGGCCTTGCTCTGCGTAGCCAATCAAAGGTGCAAATGCAGATGGACACCCTCAACAAATCCCAAATCGAAAAAGCCTTGGCTGACCGCCTGCCCAGCTACAGAGCTGAGTGCACGCTGCATGCCGACGGCACCCTGTCCGCCGTGCTGACCGGCCCAGAGACCGATCACTTCGCGATTACCGGCATCGTGCGTGCGCACTATCACGGTACAGAAGCCATCAACCGGCTCGCCACCGAGATCCTCAGGGAAATGGTGTTGTCGCGTCAGGGTATGAAAAACAGCCGGCTGCAGGCGTTGTCCGATCCCATCGACAGCCTGGAAGGCCGAAACCGGTAACAGGCTCGGCCTTCCATGTGTCACGGCGCTAACCGACTCAGGGACAGCAAGCCATCAGTCCCACGCTCGGCTTTCAACGCACCGTATTGCTCGATGCAAGCATGGGCCGTCACCATCGGCGCCAAGTGTGTCGAGGTCACCACCATGATATCCGCCCCCGCCGCTTCCCCTGCCTGAATGCCCACTGTGGCGTCCTCGAACACCAGGCAGTCTTGCACCGGCACACCCAGGCGCTGGGCTCCCAGCACATAACAGGCCGGATCAGGCTTACCCGTCTTCACGTCTTCGGCTGTCACCAGTACCGCCGGCACAGGTATGCCCGCCGCTTGCAGCCGGCGCACGGCCAAGGCTTTTGGCGCAGAGGTAACCAACGCCCATTGATCGGCGGGCAGGCTCGCCAAAAACGCCACCGCGCCAGGAACTGCCACGATGCCTTCGACATCGTGCAGCTCAGCCTCGGTGATCCATTGGGCTTCTACCTGTGGATCGACACCCGGCAACGCCTGGCGGGTGATCGTATCAATCGCGCGGGCCCCATGAATGGTGTGCAGAAATGCTTCCACATCCAAGCCATGCCGTGCAGCCCAGATGCCCCAGACGCGCTCCGCAGCGGCAATGGAGTTGAGCAGAGTCCCGTCCATATCGAACAGAAAGGCGCGGTAACGCCGGCTAAATACACTCGGATTTGGACTGGACACTGCGCGGTTTCCTCATGGGCTGGGCCCCTGCAATCTACGGATCACTTAGGCGCTTGTAAACGCCGAGACCTGGCCCGTCAGTTCCGAGGCAAAAATGACGAACTTGTCATGATCCTGTTGGTTGGCTGTTGGGGTCGCCTGGTTACCGTGAGCTCACTGCCAACCCGGTAGCCAACCCGAAACGTGAGACACCACCATGAAACTGATTGCCCTGGGCTTCACCGCTTTGCTCGTCACTGGCTCGGCATTCGCTGCCGACGCCGCCCCTGCCGCCAACGTGATCCACGACAAAACCGGCTTCTTCGTCCACCTGGATGTCGCCAAGGTGCTCTCGAGCACCGACACCTACGGCCAATGCGGGGTTGTGCCGGCGCAACTGCGCTACCTCGACCACCAAAACCGCGTACACGTGCTGGATTATCAAGTCCAGGATACCGGTTGCACCAATGACAATTGATCTGGCTACACTGGCGCAACTTATTGAGGCAGAGCACTTCCCATGAACATCCTTGTAGTCGAAGACGAACCCAAGGCCGGCAATTATCTGCTCAATGGCCTGCAGGAGCTGGGGCATTGCGTGAGCCTGGCCCGCGATGGCGTGGATGGTTTGCACCAGGCCCTGGAGACGCCGTTCGACGTGATCGTACTGGACGTGATGATGCCGAAAATGGATGGCTGGGAAGTGCTGCGCCGCCTGCGCAAAGAAGCCGATACCCCGGTGCTGTTCCTCACCGCCCGCGATGACATCGCCGACCGCATCAAGGGCCTTGAGCTGGGTGCCGACGACTACCTGATCAAGCCCTTTTCGTTCGCCGAGCTGGTGGCGCGCCTGCGTACTCTCAACCGTCGCGGCCCGAGCCGGGATGAAGAACACCTGCAAATCGCCGACTTGCACATTGACGTACTCAAGCGCCGGGTGACCCGCGCCGGCACGCGCATTACCCTGACCAACAAAGAGTTCGCCCTGCTGCATCTGTTCGCCACGCACCAAGACCAGGTGCTGTCCCGCTCGCTGATTGCTTCGCGGGTGTGGGACATGAATTTCGACAGCGACACCAACGTGGTGGACGTCGCCGTGCGCCGCCTGCGCCTGAAAATCGACGACCCGTTCCAACTCAAGCTGATCCACAGCGTGCGGGGCATTGGCTACCGCTTCGATACCCAGCCATGAACCGCGGGCATCCTTACTCCCTGACCCTGCGCCTGGCGCTGATCTTCGCCCTGCTCGCCTTCGCCCTGCTGGCAACCCTGGGCGTGGCGCTGTACCGGGAACTGGAGCGCGAACTGATCCGCCGCGATGACGCCGCGCTGATATCCCGAGTGGATCAGCTACGCAACTTGCTCAACGACAGCAATACCCTGGACCTGATCAAGACCAAGCCAGAGCTGTTCCAGAACATGTTGGGCAACCGCGAATCGGTGCTGAGCATCGCCGCACCCGGCCAGCAGCCGCTGCTACTGGTGAACCCGGGGAACATTGCGCTGCCGTCGATCCAGCCGCTGCCCAAGGATCACCGGCTCATATTGAGCGACGTGCAACATTTACCAGGCCTGAACGGCATTCCCTTCTCGATGGTGGCCGTGGCTATCGACTCCGGCGACCTGGGCAGCCTGCAAATCACCAGCGGCCGGCTGATGACCGAGCGCACCGCGGTGCTCGCCAGTTATCGACTCAGCGTATACATCCTGGCGAGTATCGCCGCGATCATCCTGGCGCTGGTCGGTTACCTACTGGTCCATCGCGGCTTGCTGCCCTTGCGCCGTCTGGCCCGACACGCCCAAGGGATCGGCGTCAGCAACCTGGCCGAACGCCTCGACAGCCACGGCGCACCGAAAGAATTACTGCCCATGATCGACTCGTTCAACACCATGCTTGAGCGCCTGGCCAAAGGTTTTGTACAACTGGGCCAAGTGTCCACCGACATGGCCCATGAACTGCGCACCCCGATCAACAACCTGCTCGGCGAAACCCAGGTGGCCCTGCAGCAGCACCGCAGCATCGAGAGCTATCAGCAACTGCTGGCCTCCAATGTCGAAGAGCTGGAGCGCCTGGCGCGGATGCTCGACAACATGCTGTTCCTGGCCCGCACCGACCCCGCCAGCGCACTGCGCCAACGCCAGGCGCTGGATGCGGCGGATGAAGTGGAACGTATCGCGGATTACTTCGAAGGGCTGGCCGGGGATGTGAACATGCACATCACCGCCCTGGGTGAAGGGGTGATCTGGGCTGAACCGATGTTGCTGCGCCGGGCCTTGGCCAACCTGTGTGCCAACGCCATCAAGTATGGCGCGCCGGGCTCGGAGCTGAGTATCCAGGCAGTGCCGGATGGCGCGGGCATCAACCTGAGGGTCAGCAACCACGGCCAGACGATCCCGGCCAAGCACCTGCCGCGGCTGTTCGAACGGTTTTACCGGGTGGATGAATCCCGCGAGCGCTCGTCCCAGTCCAACGGCCTGGGGCTCTCGATCGTGGCGACCATCATGCAGTTGCATAACGGGCGGTACCGCGTCAGCAGTGAAGACGGCGTGACCTGTTTTGAGTTGTTTTTCCCTGGCCGTGAAGCCTGAGGATGCGGTAACTCAATCAAACGCGCCGTTAAGGACTTCGTAGATGATGCCGGTCGCAATGGTCACCAATATCAAGTCGGTTCCCGCTTGCTGCCACTCGTAACCGTCGTAGCGAGGCAACTGCCCCAGCAAGCGGCCGTCGAGTTTCTTGGCAATACCCGGCGGCAGTGGCTTTCCGCGTGCCAGGTTTTTCTGAATGCCAGGCGGTAAGGCCGGGCCAGGGCGCCAATAATCGCGGTGACCGCCCAACACATTCAGCACACGACCTCGATCAACGCTGAAGTCATTGCTGGAGGGGCCGCCCTTGTCTTTGCCCTTACCTTGCCCACCCTGGGCATTACCTTTGTTATTACCGTGACCTTTGCCGGTGTCCTGCCCACCATAGGCATCACCTTTGTTGTTGCCTTGGCCTTTGCCATTACCTGGATCTGCAAGGGCAAGGCCACTGGTGACGGACAGTGCAAGCGACAACGCAATCGATACGAATTTCGTACGCTTTAGCATGGCGACTTTCCAAGGCGAGGGTGTGCTGGAACTGTAGTTGAAATTGCAACACAGCGTATAGCCTCAGCTGATCTGGCCACCGGCAAGGACGACATCCGCCTGGGTTTGCCAGGCGGCCAACGCCGCAACCCGCAACCCCTCCACGGTCGTCAATAACGCCATCGAAGGCTCGCCCGACTCAGGCAAGCCAGGCACATGAATAAACCCACTGCGCACCCCAGTCCCCGCCAACGCATGCTGCAAGCGGTAAAACACCTGGTTACACACAAACGTCCCCGCCGTCTGCGACACCGAGGCCGCAATGCCCGCGTCACGCACCGCCTTGACCATGCCCTTGATCGGCAACGTCGAGAAGTACGCCGCCGGGCCGCCCTCCACCACTGCGGTATCAATTGGCTGCGCGCCCAGATTGTCGGGAATACGCGCATCGTTAACGTTGATCGCAACGCGCTCGATGGAAATATCACTGCGCCCAGGCCCCAGGCCCGTGGCGATGACCATTGCTGGATGCAGTTCGTTGATCAACTGCAGCAAGGTCTCGGCAGCGGTGGCAAATGCGCAGGGCAAGCAACGCGCAACCATCGTCACGCCCTCGCTCAACGGCACACCGTCCAACTGGCGCACGGCCTCCCAAGAGGGGTTTACCGCCGCCTTATCAAAGGGCTCGAAGCCCGTCAGCAATACGTTTTGCACAATGACCTCACATCAACAGGTAAAGCAGCACGATATTGACCACCAGCATCATCAACGCCGTGGGTATCTGGGCCTTGATCACCGCATTTTTGTCCGGCAGTTCCAGTAGCGCCGCCGGTACGATATTGAAGTTGGCCGCCATGGGCGTCATCAACGTACCGCAATAACCCGAAAACATACCAATGGCCGCCATCACCGCAGGGTTGCCGCCGTAAATCCCCACCAGCACCGGCACGCCGACCCCACCGGTCATCACTGGAAAGGCCGCAAAACCATTGCCCATGATCACGGTAAACAAGGCCATGCCCAACACATAGACCATCACCGCCACCAACTTGTAGTCCAGGTTGATGTACGTGGTCGTAACGTGGGCAACCGCCGTGCCCACCCCGGCCTCATTGAACAGCAACCCGAGCATCGCCAGCATTTGCGGGAGCACCATGGCCCAGCCCAGCGCTTCGGTCAGGCGACGAGACTCGCGCAGCGCTTGTACCGGCGTATCACGGGTCAGCCAGCAGGCCAGGCCAAGGGCGATCAGGCAACCGATGCCGAGGGAGACAAAGGTGGTGTTCTTCGGATCCAGCAGCGGGACACCGCCGATTTCGGTGTGTTTGAGCAACACCGAACCAATCACCGTGGTCAGCGGAATCGCCAACGCCGGGATGAACAATTTATGGCCCAGGCGCCCGGCACTGGCGCGAGACGCCTTGTCGTGCAATTCGGCGTGCTGGCCACGACCTACGCCGCCCAAGCCCGCAATCAATGCCATCACCACCACACCCACCCCGATGACCACCGAAGGCAGGCGCTCACCTATAAGGAACGGCACCGCAAACAACAACCAGAACAGCGCACTGGACCAACGCTTGGGGTGGGTACGGTCGAGCAGGATCATGCCGGCGGTGATCAGCAACAGCACGCCAGCCAGCCAGTACAGGTATTGAATGGAAATGATCATTGAGCAGCCTCCACCGGGGTAGTGGCCGAGCTCATTTCGCGGGTCAGGCGCCGGTCGAAACGATGCAACCGGATAGCGTGAATGATGAAGGCACAGATCGCCGTCGGGATGCCCCACACCGCAATGTGCAGCGGCTCCACATCAATCCCCGAGCCGAGCAGGAAGGTGTGCATCAACGCAATCGCACCAAAGGCCACGAAGATGTCCTCACCAAAAAACAACCCGACATTGTCGGTAGCAGCGCACATGGCCAATACCTTGTGACGCAGCTTGTCCGGCAGCTTGCCATAACGTTTCTCCGCTGCACCCTCGGCCATCGGCGCCAGCAGCGGCCGCACCATCTGCGGATGCCCACCCAGGCTGGTCAACCCCATGGCCGCCGTGGACTCACGCACAAACAAATAGATGATCAACAAGCGGCCGACCGTGGCGCGTTCAAAGCGTGCGATCCAGTTCTGCGCATGCAGGCGCAGGCCATGGCGCTCCAACAGGCCAATCACCGCCAGCGGCAATAACAGAATCAGTTGCAGGGCACGGGTCTGAAGGAAGCCATCGCCCATGGTGGAGAGAATTTTTTCCAGCGGGAACTGGGCGGCAAGCCCGGTGGCGATGGCGGCCGCAGTGACCACCAACAGCGGATTGAAGCGCAATACAAAGCCGACCACGATGACAAGTACGCCGATCAACGGCCATAAGTTCACAACAGTTTGCATGTCGGGGAGGTCCTTTAGTGCGCGCTGCGGCGCCATTACAGCAGGATGTGGGCAAAGGGCTCACAGCTTGAAAGTGGCGTGCAGTCGGCTCGGTTTTTTATTGTTGACCTGGAAGGTCGAGCGTCAGTGGCGGCAACTTTGCTGCCTGGGGCCTTGGGGTGTCCAACAAGAAAAATTGTTGCTGCAAACCAATAATTTTTGTGGGGGGATGACACTGTTCGGTACGGTGCCTGGAAGGAATTGAGCCCAGTTTTTTTTGGACAAATCGCGTGGGTGAGCTCGCTATGGCGTCGGAAGTGAAAATTCCTGATCAGCACCTATACTCCACGATGCAGCTGTGTGTACTTGCAGTTCATTCACGGCGTCATGCCGACAATGAGGGGGTCCCGCTATGTATGCCGGACAAATGAGTAATATGGCGACCACGCTTGGCGAAATACGCTGCCAACTGTTCGCCCAAGTAATTTGCCTGCTGGCGGTGGCGACGCTGTTCGCCTGATTGGACTTTGTAGCGCTGTAAGGACGCCGCGAGGCGTCTTGGCTTTGCTGTGCCCAAATTTCAGGCAACAAAAAAGGGCCCACCTTTCGGTGAGCCCTTCTAGACCGCCCAGCAGAGCGGATTTTGTTTGGTAGGCGCGATTGGACTCGAACCAACGACCCCCACCATGTCAAGGTGACCCCGGAACACTCGTAACTGACTGATATATATAGAAATCAGGCCTATTTAGGCCACTCCAAAAACCTGCTTATAGCTCTATAAGAATCAATAACTTAGCGTTGGATATTGCTACAGTGATTCCCCTCCCGGCGTCCTGCCGACGAACACCACTCCCCAAACCAGCAGCACCTCGATTACTGTACACGCATACAGTATTTGAGATTAACGCTATGAACGTTGACATGGACACCGATGATTGGCTCGGCTGCCCCACTCCGCTGGAAATGTACCAGCACCAATGCTCAATCCTCGTAGATGAGCTGGTGGAGACCGAGCGCATGCTGCGTCGAGCGCGGGCAAATATCGCCGGGCTGGTGCAGATGAATGACCTACTGATGACGGGAAAGGATCAGGCCGAGGCCGCCCTGAAAGCCGCACTGTCCCAAGTTGCTGAATTGAACCTGGAAAACTCAGGCCAGGGCCGCAAGCTAAACGGGTTGGCGATAATCACGGAGCAGAGAGATCACCTTCTCAGGGAAAACCAACGGTTGCTGGATGAGCTGCGGGCACTCAAGGAGCCACAGCCCTGACGTACGCCTGGCACGCGCGCAAGGCAATTATGGCGTTATCCCCGTCGTCGGTGATGGCGATAATTCGTTGAGCATGCGCTGGGTCAAGTTGGGCTCGACGGGCTGCATGAACCACGCCGACGGCGCCGGGGGCGGTAGGCACGTTGCAGCTACTGGCTGAATCCTCGGCAATGAGGACTGACAGCCGGACATCAGCAGTAGCAAGCCGGTCACGCAGGCGAGCCTGGTTGCGCTGGGCATCGGATAATTCCTTGGTGTGTTGTTGGTCCTGGAGAGCGAGCTTTTCCTCGGTGGCCAGGCGCTTATCCAGCTCGGCCGACTGCTGAAGCCAGGCCTCGCCAGTGATTGCATCCAGTTCCTTCTGGTGGTGGGCGCCCTGCTCCGCGATACGCTCGGCCATCTTCTTGCCCAGGCGCCAGTCCTGAACCTTCCATGCCCCGCCAAAGCCGATGGCCAGCGCCAGCAGGATTGCCAGCCCCAGGCCGATCAGGTTCTGTGCAGGCGTCATCACGGCACATCCTTGAAGAAAACGTGGTGCCCGAGGCGCAGGGTCTGCTTAGCCTTCGCCGCCCAGGCCGGGGCCTCCGGCATCGTGTTTGCGTAGTAGTGCGTGGCGCCACCGGTTGGATCCGATACCGCACCCGACATCACCTGATCAGCCGCACGCTGGGCCTGGGCGAACTGCGCGGCCGGGATCTGCTTGGCGCCACTCAGGTAGGCGTAGTTCGGGTCGTTCTGGTTCCAGCAGCTGAACTGCCATGGCTTCAGGCACACACCGGCATAGCCCTCGCCCCACCATGACTTGGCCTTGCCATCGAACACACGGTTGCGGATGGTCCAGGCCACGGCGATCTGCCCGTCCAGCCCCTCACCGCGGGCTTCGCCCCACAGCGTGCGCGCCAGGATGTCTCGGTCTCTCTCGATTGCGTTCATGCTTTTCTCCAGACGAAAAAAAACCGCACAAGGCGGTGATGGTTTCCAGGTCGGCGGTCAGGCCGGAACCACGGGCCACTCGATAGCGTCCGGGTAATGCTCTTGCTCGGGCACTCGGCTCAGCGCAACGCGGTACTTCTTCCAGACCTTGAGCAAAGCAATCTCGGCGTCAGTGGCTTCGTCCACATCGACCGCATCCTGCAGCGGCGCGACGGCGTAGTCTGCTATGGCTCGTAGACGGGTAATCTCGGCCTGCGCCTCTTTCAAAGGGTCAGTAACAACCGGCGGCGCCTCGGGCATTTTCGGAACCGGCAAGTCCGGAACCATTATGTGAAGCGTGATCATCGTTTTCAGATCGTAGGGTTCGCCATCCATAGTGACGGTCACGGTCAGCAGGCCTTCAGCGAAAGCGATATCGACCTTCGCGGTGTCCTCCGAAGGATGCAGCGAGTAGCCCCAGCCCTGATCTAATGGCGGAAAAGGAACCATGCCCAGGGTGCCCGTGACGCAGTACACGCCGACACCAGAGCGGTAACTATCTACGTCCTTGCCTCCGAGCGATGTGATGTCAAACAGGGCGCCGGTTTCGCCCACGATGTTGATTGCTGCTCTTGCCATGTTCAGATCGCCTTTAAGGTGCCGTCTTGGGCACGGGTGGTATTGGAAGTGTCGTAGATAGTTCGCCAGCCGTTCTGCACCCCGACCGAGTTAACTGTTCGCCAGTAAAGATTGCCGTTCAGAATATTCCCGACAATATCAACAGCAAAAAAAGAACCATCGTAGAATCTTGAACGGATGCCGGATGCATAGGTAACGCCAGGTGGGCCACCCGTGGTCCCTTCCCCGTAGGATAGGAACCGACTACCCTCAACAATAAACGCTGAGTTCCCGTCGACCAGTTGCGCTGGTGAAATCTCCATGACGTTTCCCGAAGCGATGCCAACATTCCGAGTTGCCGCACTACCCAGGCTATTAGTCTTCGCATATAGCTCTGCCGTCATCGAATTGATTTTTACAGCGGCGCTTCGGGTAGTGTCGCCGCCGGCGCCTGTTGGGGCCGTGCCGACATTAATTTCTTGCCTAGCCATTTAGATGTTCCTTGTAAATTACATTTAAGCGGTTATTTTTCCAAATATCGCAGGAAGCAAAAAGTAGATTGGATTTGATACAGTCGTAACGCTAAATCTCAAAAGCGAGGCTGCAAAATCATACCTAAGCCCAATCCCGCGGGATTCATTATTCCCGCCCATCATCGGCATTCTGGAATTATTTACCATCAAATAATCGCCAAGCTCATAACTCATCGGAACAGAGTACCAATTAGTAGGCAGCCCCTGTCCGCTATAGGTCGTATGTGTGTAGGTCCAGTTTTGTAAGGCCCTGGTAAATACTGCTGCTTGGGTTCCAGAATCAAATATTTGCTTTCCAGTCGCATCCCACAATCTCAATCCATATGAGGCAGTAGGTTTCGATGAAAATGCCGCGACAAAAATAGCGCCTGAGTGGGCTTGACCTGATGTGACACTACACCCCGTCCAGGCGCCTGGCGTTCCTACTAGGAGAACGCCAAGCTGAATGAGCGATCCGTTACTTTGAGGCCGAACGAAGACAAGTGGAGGCTCCTGCGTGTCAATAACCGAAGCAAAAACGATGGAAACGCCCGCTGTATACGTGCCTTTGTGAAAAACACACAGCCTCGCATATTCGGAATCAAGAGAGACGGCGCCAGCGTCATTAGCCACCTCTAAACCATAACTCATTAAATCCACCTCATAACTATTAAGCGCATCGTCGCCTGGGAAATAGAATCATTCGGCCTCTGACCTAGAAAGTTTCTTACAGAGACTACTCCATTCCCCATCTCGCACTCCAACTGCCTATTAGTTGCCAAGCTGTCATCATTATTATTGTTGATCGGCAGCATGAAACATACTGAATTGCTAGGGCTGCATCCAGGCACTGAAAACGTTTTCGTGGATCTACCCTCGCCCGCATATGAAACAAGTACGGACAGAACAACCCTATAAGTTGAGGTACCCGTATCGAATTCCAGCACACCAGCCGATGACCATATCCTCAGACCGGAACTCATTCGCTCAAGTCTCCGATCTGAACCCGCTTCACGTTATTAACATCCCAGAATCGCAAAGATCGATTCGTCATAATCGAGCGACCTTGCCCTGGCACTACGCCGTTAATCTCGAAGGTTCCGTCCTTGTTGAGGATCCATCCTTGCTGGCCTGCGATGTAGTTGGTCGAACTGATGTAAGACCCGATCTTGGCGTTGGTGATAGTGCCGTCCTGGATAAACGCAGCCTTGATAAAGGTCTGCCCACCTGTGACCGCAAAGGGCACCGTCTCCGCCTGGCCGATGGCAAACCTGTCAGCGTCCACGATGAATTGCGACTGCAACCCCCCTGGGCCGTTCTCCAGCCCAAGCCCAATGCCGGCGATCTTGTACAGCCCGGTGGCGGTTTCGTACTGCATCCGCACCGACCAATTCGCCGTGACCTTACCGTCGACCGTTTGAATGGCCGTGGTGTTGGTCTGGATGGCCAGGGTGTTGCCGTTGACCGAGTTCTTGACCGTTTCGATGCTGGACGACAGCGCTCCGACGGCATTGATTCTGGCGGTTTGCTCAGCAACGACTGCGGCGGCGTTGTTGGCCACCTTCACTTCCACTGTGTCGGTTCGCTGCCCCTGCACCAGGTCGCCCTCGATCAGGGCGGATTGAACGGACCAGACGCCTACATAACTGGCCTCCGACCCCATCAAGGCACTGTCATCACCCTGAAGCGGCGGGTTGACCTGCAGGTAGATGCCGTCTACTCGCTGCGCCGTGGTGGTGACCTTGCCGTCGAGCGTGGTAACCGTGGCTTTGAGGGTACTTAGCCCGCTGGCCGTGGCGTTCACGCCGGTGACTGGGTCGTTGACCGTGACCTTCACCGCATTGAGCTGTTGCGCCTGGGCGGTGATGTCCTGGCCGTGCTGGTTGATCGTCGCCGAGTTCTGCTGAACCTGAGTCACCAGGGCGTTGACCGTCTGCGTTACCGTGCCGATGTCGGTCCAGTAAGTAGCGTTCGGCGGCGGGCTGTTCGCCGGAACCGGGCCGTTGGCCTGATACAGGTGCTGCCCCATGCGCACGATATCGTTAAGCGCGTACGCCTTCGCAGGGTCGTACTCAAGCGCGTCGACGATCTGGTCAATCAGCCCTTCCAGTTCGTCCTTGGCTGCTTCGATGCGGCCATTGACAGAGCCAGGCCCCGTCCCGTCGATGAGGTCGATCCGGTCCTTCAAATGCTGACCCAGGGCGGTCTCGTCTATCTGCCCCTTGATCTGCTCAAGAATCGGCCCGGCATCCGAACTGGCCTGCCCCATAACCCCATTCACCACCGGATAGAACGGACCGATGTTGCCGGTACGGTCCACCAGGCGCGCCCAGAAGAACAGCGTGGCGCCCGCCAGCAGGGACTGCATCCGGTAGTCAGCCTGCGGGTAAGCCAGGTCGGCCAGCTTCGTCGCGGCCGCCAGGTTGTTCGCCGGTCCATACCAAAGTTCGGTCCGCTGCGTATCCTCGGCGCCAGCAGGGAAGCCCCACTTGATGCCGATGCCGAACAGCTCGCTGGTGGTTGTCAGGAACGACACCGCCGGCGGCAGACCTGTCTTGCCTTCCAGGTTGGTCAGGTTGGAGCTTTTCCAGATCGACGAAATTTCGAAAGCGCTTACCGAACGCACCCGGGCCAGATAGGCGCCTGAGTAAATGCCGGTGACGTCGACGCTCGTTGAGCCTGTGCGCTGCACCTTGATCCAGTTGCCGTTGTCCTTGCGCCACTCCACGTCATAGGCGACGGCTCCAGCGACGGCAGGCCACGAGATGTTCATGGTGCTGATGGCTATGCCCTGGTTCACCGCGTAGCTCGACGTCAGCGTGACGCTAGCCGGCGGCGGTACCACGGTGATCGGGATAACGCTGATTGGGCGTTCTTCCAGGCGTGCGCCGGTGTCGATGTGCGCAAACTTGCTCGGGTCGTACTGCACGGCCGAGATTTCGAACACGCCAGGCTCTGGCCGCGCAACGCTGACCACCCGGTAAAGCGGAACGGCCAAGTCATCAGCATCCAGTGCCCACACAAGTTCCGGCTCAGGCGTAACTGAATAGGCCACGGTGACCGTGACCTGCCGACCACTGACCACTTCCACGGTACGCCCCTCGCACTTGCCGTCAGGCAGGTTGAGGATCAGTCGGTCGCCGGGCTTGGCCTGGGTGTCGCGGTCCAGCTTGATGACCTTGCCGTTTACCGCTGAGATACGCCCGCCAATGGCACGGCCGGCCAGCAGCTCGTCAGCAATCGGGATCACGTAGCCAGGCAGCGGGATACGGCCATCCAAACCAACCTTGAAGGTTACGGCCCGATCCTTGGAGTTGGTCAGCAGCGCCCACTTACCGCGGCGCTGGGCCTCGGATTCGCGGGTGCAGCCTATAGCGCTGATCTCCAGCGGGTTGTCGCCGTAGCGCCGCTGCAGCTTCTGATCGGTCACGGCGGTGACGTCGGTGTCGTAGTTGTTCAGCGGGTTGTCGTAGCTGACCAGTGCACGGGTGTAGCGGGTGCGCTCAGACGCGCTCGAGTAGGTGAACTTGCCGTCGAGGACGTTGGCCCGGGTATAAGCGAAGTCGAAGTCAGTGGCACGCGGCATATCCGACAGGGTGAAGACCTGGCCCTGGGCCCAGTAGGTCATGCCTCGGTAGATCGCCGAGATGTCACGCAGCAGTGACCAGGCGTCGGCTTTGCTTTGCAGATTGAGGCTGCAGATGAAGCGCGGCTCCTGGCCACCCTTCCCGTCTGGCACCAACTGGTCGCAGTATTGCGAGATCCGGTACAGCTCCCACTTATCCACCATCCACGGCTTGATTCGCCGGCCAAGGCCAAATCGGTCAGCGGTGGTAACGTCGTAGGTCATCCAGACAGGGTTGTCGGTCCAGGCCTGCTTGAAGGTGCCGTCCCAAACACCACTGTACGAGCGCGACAAAGGATCGTAGTTGCTCGGCACCTGCATCTTCTTCAGCTTGGTCTCGACCGTAACCGCCGGGATGCTGCGGAACTGTTCGGCTGAGAACTCAATGTAGAGCAGTGCGGTATTCGGGTAGCGAATCTTCGCGTCGATCACCTCGGTAAATCCGGCGATCTGCATGGTGTCCGAGATTTTGTTGTTGTTCTGGTTGGGCGTGATGCGGGTGATGCGCATCAGCCAGCCGGTCGTGGCTTTGGGTAAGTCGATACGGCGCGTGCGCTCGTACACACTGGTGGTCTTGCCATCGACAGCTTCGCTCAGCACCTGCTGGTAGGCGCCGCCATCCGTGGCCAGCTCAACCTTGTATTCGATCCGGTACCCATTGATGTTGCCCCCGGCATCCACGGACTGGAGCGCAGGCCAGGCGAAGCGCACACGCACGGCGGAAAGCTGGGTGTTATTGATCGCCCTGACCCAGGGTGTACCGCTGCGCAGCTCGGTGCTGATGGTGGTCTCGTTCTCGACCGACGGGATCCCCTGGATATAGGTCTGGTCCACTGCCCCGGTGCGCCACTCCCACTTCACGTTCGGGAAGTTCATGTTGCCCTGGGGGTCTTGCAGCGGAGTGTTGTCGAGGTAGATGTCCCTGGCGGTTGGTGTGCCTTCGAACTCCCCCTCGCCCACAGCGATGAGCATTTTGGCAATAGCAACCGAGCGCAGACTGTCAGGGGCTTCCGTTGGCGTCTTAGGCTTCTCTTCGCCGCCCTTGGCGCCGTGGATGTCGATCTTGCTGTCGTCGCCCATCTTTTTCTCCAAGCAATAAAAAACCGCCTCGTGGGCGGCTGCGGTGCTGCAAATATTGGCTACATCTGGTCTTCGGCGTAGATAACGGCGCTGATGATTGCCCCGCCCACCCGGCGCTTGCCGTAGCAAAGCGGTACCGGGTTACCCGATGCCGTGGTGTTCTTGGCGCTACCGAAGGCGTAGCCAGGGGTATTCTCTGGGGCCGCGCTGGTCTTCAAGCCACCGACCTGAGGGCTAAGCATCTGGATTACGCCGCCAGCCACAAGCGCAATACCTGGCGCAGCAAGAACTTGGAACCCTGGAATGAACGACACAGCGATCAGGACTGCGCCGATAATGGTCTGGATAAGACCGCCTCGTTTGCTACCGGTAACGATTGGCGCAATGCGAATGTCTCCAGATCCTGAAAAACCTAATTCATTCTCACCCAGGGACTTGTTACCTCGAAAAACAGCGAACTCCATCCCTTGAGACTTTGCATTCGAAATAAATCGTTCAAACCCTGGGATCTGAACACACAGAGCCTTGATCGCCTCTGCTGGTGAGCGCACAGAGAGCCGAAAGGACCTGCCGAACTGTCGTAACCGTCCGTAAAGGAGTACGTTGGTGAGCGGTTGATATTCAATTGTCTGCGCGGCCATATTTACTCCAGGTATAAAAAAACCGCCCGGAGGCGGCTTGTGCTGATTTACTAAAGGCAGTTCCGGACCGCCTTCTCCATGTCACTTCTGCCCCAGCCAGGACCCCATGCCATCCTCTGAAACAGCTTCACCGAGCTGCCGCTTGAAACCTTGCGGATACTGAGCAGCTCATCGGTCATGTTGTTGCTTGCAGCAACAAGGCGATAGCCGTACTCAGTCTCTGACATCGTCACGTCGCTGCGCGCGTCCTGCCATTTAGGAAATACGCAGAGCGCGTACTTTTTCGGGTCTTTGGTAGAACTGGCAGCAATGCTCGGGTCTTTCGACTCAAGATCCCCTGGCGATACACACCCCGCCAACATCGCCAACGCTACCGCGCCTACGAACAATTTCATGGATTCACTCCTGTGGAAGATGGCCACAAGATATCAGAAATGAAAAACCCAGCGGGATGGCTGGGCGCTCTGATGCATATGAAGGGATTTAAGGAAATCCTGCCGAAAGCCACTCGGACGAAGGGAAATATTTCCCGATGTCCTGCCTCTCGGTTTCGAAAAAGACACCTAACCCTCGGACAAGATCTGGCTGTTCCATATGCGCGTGCCCAGGCTCTAAGATGGTTAGCAGCAGGTAGGGGTTGTACTGAGCATCCCCGAGCCGACCGTAAACAAGTAGTTTGTCGGAGGTAAATCGCTGCGGGTCTTCCTCACCAGTTCTCAACCGACGCGTCCAGGCGTCCGACACACTAGGTTCTTCGAGGTGTACCTTTCTAAGGCCCATGTCGACGACGCTTTTCGGCTTCGCAAATGCGCTATCCTTCCCGAAAGTATCGCCAGGACCAATCCCACCCTCGCGCCACAGCTTAAATTCGGAAACGAGAGAAACCGCTTCCTGTCGCGGCATCAGAAGAGTGAGCTTCCTGCTCAGGATGACTGCTGTCATTTAGCGCCGGACTTCTTACCCAATTCAATCAGATAGGCGGCACTATCCTGAGCAATGTAATCAAGCGTGGCTTGATTGAGAAAAGCAGGGCGCTGACGGGCCATCTTGCGCTCGTAGGCGCTAAGCGTAGATTTCTTTCCATCCAACCGGATTTCAGTATTCGTCATTTGATTCGCCCTACTTGGGTCGATAGCGTTTCAGCTGCCTATTCGGCTTTGTAGCTGGTGTCAACTAATTATAACGATTGCCCAACCATTTACAACCGTAAACAAGTATTCGCAACCTTTTGCAAGGATCTATTCGGATTATCATTCAGGGTTGAATGCTGTTTTGTGCCTCAGGATCAAGCGTGTTCTGTCGAGGTATGGCCCCCCGTAGACGATGATCTCGGATGGCCTGCCGTATAGGTGGTGCAGCAGGAACGGGCCAGGGCCGAACGTACCTGAGTCTTCACCAGGTAGCGCCGGATCGGTGCCCAGGTATATGCCAGCGTGGTTCGGGTGCACCGTCCGGCCAACCTGCATAACGATCATGTCACCGCGCTGCGGTGTGTCGACTTGCTCGAAGCCGGCGGCAGCGTAATTCGCCTCATAAAGGCTGGTGCTGTCTGCACTCTCCCACCATCCATCAGCCCGCTTGAAGCTCTCGAACTTGAGGCCCCACTCGCGCTGATACCACTCTTCGCATACAGCCCAACAGTCCCACACACCATGAACAAACGGTCGCTTGAGTAGCGGCGTGCTTCCGTTAGGCGTAATAGTTCGCAGGTCACCCTCTGGCCAGGACAGTATGTGCCAGGGCAGTGCCGTGGTTTCGCACATGGCCATGTCGTGCGGTGAAGGCCGGCTGGTGGCGTCCGGGTGGGAGTGGACGATGCCGATCACCTCGCCCAGGTCCTCCGCTGCGGCGTAGTCCTCTGGATCAAGCCTAAACTCTTCGTTCGGCTCCATGGCGATGTTCCGGCAGGGGAAATACTTCTGGGCGCGGCCCATGGCAAGCAACAGACCGCAGCACTCTTTCGGGTACTCGGCGGCAGCGTGCGCCTGGATGGCTGCGATGATGTGTTTGCGCATTCTTCAGCTCCGGGCAATGAGTGACACAGCGGGAAATCCACCGAATGAGTTTTCGTTGTTCTCGCCGAAGCGCAGCTTGCAGGACGATAGGCAGCCCTTGCATTGGTCCCGGGCGGGATCGGTCGTTGGGTTGTCCTCGTCGTCAAACATGGCTGCGCCGGTATAGCCGCAGTCCGGACCGCGGTAACCGTTGGTCATGGCCCAGTGGCAGAAAGTAGTCATCTGGCGCCCAGGCAATCCGTGGTTGTCGATCTCGCCCGGGGAAGAAAGCTCCCAGACCACCGCCTCGCCGTCTTCGCTCGTTTTCTGGTCGATGTACCAGATCTCCAGCGCCTCCTGGGTAGGGTCGGCCGTTGGGTTACCTTCTGGAAAGTTCACCGCATCCAGGTACTGGGCCAGCGTCTCGCGAACGGTCAGTTTGAACTTGAGCATGTCCTCGAATGCCAGGCACAGCGCTGTGACACGTCCATTGATGTTGCCGGCGGCGAACGTCGGCCTGGTAGCAGATCCATCGCTGTTTGAGCCGATACCTTCAACCTGTACAGGCCAGGCGGCGTACTCGGCACCCTGCCACCAGATCGACTTGGCTGGGAGTTCCTCTTCCGAACCTTCATAAGCCAGAAGCTCATCCGGCGTGTGCGGTATGGCGTGACCGTGAAAGCGCAGATAATCGGCGCCGTATTCAGTCCCGTCGATTTCGAACAGGCGAATCTCGCCGCCGGGCTCCAGTTTTTGGATGTCCGTAATCAGTGCCATATACGACCTTTAGGGTTGGAAGTTTTGTTCGAAGGTAGCGGTCAGCGTGTAGTTTTCCGCGCCGTGGGGTGTGAGCTGATATCCATCACACTTGTACAGCCCCAGCTCGCCAAGCGGCGGCGTCCACAAAAAGCCTCTGGCTCCCTTATGGGCGTCGATGAAGTCCATTATCTGCTTCGTGCGAACGCCATCACCGAGAAACGTGAGCGGCCAGGACTGCGATTTGTTGTTGATGCCATCGCTTACCGATTGCGCGTATCCATCACCAAAGCCTTTGGTGCGGACCCGGAATTTTGCTTGGCCCTGCGGGTCAGTCCTCGGGCACCAGGTGAACCTTTCAAGCGCCATAGTTGATTACCCACTGATTGCTCTTTTAATGCTGCCGCCCTGCCCCAGATCCTTGCGAATCAGCTGGCGGTAACGCTGGTCAACAAAATCACCGAGATCCTTCCCGAACTGCTGATATGCCGGGTCGTCCGCTGTAGAACTGGTAGTCCCATCACTTGCGACAGTCACAGTCACGTTTATCTGGGCAGGAGCGCCCATAGCGCCAGAGCTCCCACCGACAGCCCTCACACCAAGAGCACCGCTCGACGTCCTGGTCAGAGGCATAATTGCCTCTGGACCGGCCTCGCCGAACAACGCCATAGGTGCCAGTGTTGGGCCCGTGGCGATAGAGTTCGTGAATGCTCCCCCGTTTGCGAACATCTGCACACCGCCCGACCACGCACCGCCCTTGGCTTGCGGAAAGTAGCTGCCGGAGTAACCACCAGCGGACGCACCCAGGTTGGAGGACGTAGCACCAGCAGACCCGGCAGCAAGCCCATTGCCGCCAGCGGCAGCACCTCCGAAGTAACTGGCGGCGGCTCCGACCAGACTGCCCAGCAGAGCCGAACTTGCCTGTCGGGTAGCGATGCGCGCCATATCGGCAAGAATGGATTTGGTGAAGTCAGCAAACGAAGCCTTACCGGTGATCGCGAAGTTCACCAGCGAATCCTCCATGGAGCTGAACGCGTTGCTGAACATGCTTTTCGTCTGGCCAGCAACATCTTTGGCGCTATCCAGATAATCCTGCCAGGCGCTCTTTGCGCCGTTCGACCAGTCGCTTTGCGCAGAATCCATCTGTGCCCAACCTTCTTGCATTGCCGCTATCTGCTTGGGAAGGTAGGCGTTAGTGAGGTCGATTTGATCCTGTAGCGCCTTTCGCTGGGTATCGGTCGTGGCAGTCGCAAGTTCTGTTCTAAGCGACAACACCTTGTCGTTCGTCTGGCGTTCCAGCTCCAGACGCTCGAGATATCGATCTGATTCCTTACTACCCATGCCGACGGCTGCCGCCTGCGCCGCGTACTGCTCCCTCTGATTATTGAGCTGCCGCTCCAGGTCAGCCTGGAACTGCATCGCCTGGGAAAGCCCGGTGGCTGCGTTAACCGCCTCGTTGAATTGGCTAGCCAACCAAGCGGTGGCTTTACCGTACTGCTCTTTGGAGATTTTTCCGTTTTTCTCCAGCAGTGCGATCTGTCCGGTCTGCTTGCTGAATTCGTGCGCCGCAGCATTTACCGGATCATAGGTCTGACGGAGTTGATCAAAAGCCGTGGCGGCCTCTTTGATCTGGGCCTTGAGTTTGCTCTGGGCCTCCGTGGTGGCTTTGGTGGTACCGTTGAGTTGAGCTACCTGCTTATCAATCGCCTCAATTGCTCGCCTGTAGCGGTCAGCGTTTGCGGGATCTTTGGCCATTGCTGCAACGAGCTCGGCACGGTCCTCCTGCAATTTGTTCAGGCGATCATATGAGTCGAGCAGTTTCAGTGACGCGGCGGTGGTTCCAGTAAATGCTGCGGCGACTTTTTGCTCTTGCTGCTCAACCTGCTTGTTTCCCTCAACCAGTTTCTGATCGCCCCAGCCGCGCAGATCGCTATAGGCCTTATAACTAGCCAGGCGTTCATCCGATGCTTTCTTGGCGGCCCCAAGGTCCTGCCCGAACAGGTCGCCAACGAATAGCGTTGGGTTGGTGGCGAACTTGTTGAGCGCGCCCTGTGACTTGTTATAAGCGTCCAATGAGCGGTTGGTGGCTTCCTCATCCGACACCCCTGCAAGATGCCGTGTTTTCCTGTCGGTAGAGAAAAAGGATGTGACCTGCTTCAGATCATTGGCCATTGCGCGCAAGTCGTTGGGCAGTTGTGCCAAGCCGCTTGCGGCAGCGCCGGTCAACTTCACAACCAGCGCGGCCAAGTCTGCCATGCCCTGCTGGAACGCTGGATCCTTAACGATATCGCGCAAGCCGTCGAGCGAGTTTTGCAGGGGCCCCATATCAACGTTTGCGAGCCCGGACACGAACTCGTTGCGCAACCCTTCGACTTGGAACTGCAGGTCTTGGATGATTTCGTTTGCGCGCACCAAATTCGCGATCTGCGCAGGATCCATCGCGATCCCAAAGTCCTTGGCCTGGGCCAGGTACTTGCGCAGACTCTCGCCCCCTTTATCGAGCAAGGGCAGCATTCTAGAAAGGTCGTTGCCGAGGCTTTCCAGAATGTTGATTTTCTCGGACTGGGTTGCAACCTTTTTAAGACCGTCAGCGATTGCCAACAACTGCTTGTCCGGAGACATTCGAGCCAATTCTTCGGCGCCCAATCCCAGCTTTTTGAGGCCTTCTATGGCCTCCCCGCCGCCGGTGATCACAGCGTCGCCGATCTTGTCGCCGATATCCTTGAAGATGTCGGCCATCTTGTCGCCACTGAGTCCGGCGCGCTCGGCAGCATACTGCCACTGCTGCAAAACGGTCGTCCCGATACCGAGGGACTTGGCCCACCGGTCGGTCTCGGTGGTCGCCGCCGCAGTGTTTTTAAGCATCACCAGCGAGGCGGTACCCACACCCAGGGTGGCGGTCACCACGGTTGCAAGTGCGCCACCGATCTTCTTGCCGGCGGCCTCGGCACGGGCCTCCATCTCCTTCATGCGCTTTTCGGTGAGGCGGCCGGCTTTGTCCATGCCTTGCTCGAAACCACCGATGCGCGCAATCAGGTCCAGCGTCAGCGTGCCGAGTGAACGAGTAGCCATGGGCTATTTCCTGTGGATGCGCAGGTCATGCCCATTCGGCCATTGCCGTCTCGAGCGATACCCCTGCTTTTTCTTGGTGAGGCATGAAGTCGATCAACTCTGCGGTGCCGCCGCCCAGCCGATTCACCTGCAGCGCAATGATCGCGCCCATCTGCTCGGATCGATTCGCCAAGTTGAAGGAACCATGTTTGTTTCTGTAAGCAGCCCAGGCCATGGCCTCGGGATAACTGATATTGGCCTTGGCCTCTGCCACTGTTCGCCCGCCGACTCCGTTCAGCACCAGCTCATGCCAGAACTCATCGGCGGCCGTTAGTTTTTTGTGCGGTCGGCACCGGTGTTATTGACCTCATGCACTGCGGCAAGAATTGCCCAGCCCAGGCCAGGGTTCAGGCGGTAGGCGTCCTCGTAGGAAATTGCCTCTTCGCCGTTTTCGCCGAGCGTCACGCAAGTGGATATGTACTTGGCGTTACGGCTCTCTTCTGGCTCATTGGCAGAGAAGAGCTTTTCGATCATGCCGAAGGACTGCGGCATTACAAAAATCGAGAACTTGTTAGTCACAGGTTTGCCCTTGGCGTCTTCGTGTTTCCACACAACCGCCTTTTTTACCATGGCGCCGCCGACGAGACCGCCGACAGCTTTCAGTTCAGTCAGGTTCATGTTTCGCCCTTATGTGGTTTTCTTGATCCAGGCGGAACCGCCCGAACGCTGAATGGTTGCCGTAGTGGTCACAACGGTGTTTGCCGCGAACGAGAACGGGAAGTCCGATACGTAACCTTCGAACACGAACCAGGTGCGCGTGGCCGGCAATTCAAAATCATCACCGTCAGTTTCAAGCGTTGGCAGCGCCGTACCATCAGACCAGCCCACCGCCCACTTAATACTGGTATCGCCGTCAGCCTCGGAGAGCTGGTGCAGGCGAATATGGCTGGCGTTGTTGGGGTCAGCATTCAAGCCCAGGGAAGCCTGGCCAGGGGTGCGCAAGCCCTTCTTGTAGCTGCGCTCCTTGGCGCTCAGGCAAGTATCTTCAATTTGGTCAGCTGGAGCGCCGCCTGGGTCAAAGCTGGTGGCACACTCCACCTCCATGACGGTATAGGGGCCGGTGCCGGACAGCGGTGGAACAAGGGCAAAGACCTGCGTGCCCTGGGTGAGAATGGACATAGGTGTCTCCTGCGGACAAAAAAATACCCGCTCATCGCGGGCTGGGGTTTGGGGCTTGGTTATCGGCGGACGATCCAGTCCACGTCGAAGCTGTATCGATACAGGCCTGTCTCCGCGTCCTTGGTTTCACCGTTGTAGCTAGTAATCGTGGCGCTCAGCTCGATGGCATATTCAATGGCGTGACCAGCGGCCCGGGCTGCGGCGGCGGTGGCCGCGTAAACATCCACCTGAAGGCCGTAGGCTTCTGCATCGGGTCGGCCAGCCAAGAAGCTTTCCGGAGAGCCGTTGACCACCTGCCACACGCAATATGTGCCCGCAGGCGTGTCGGGGGCCATGCCGAACAAATAGAGCCGCGTCGGGTTGGTGCCCAGTAGCGCCGTGACGCCAGAGTCAGCAGCAGCAACTTGAAAGATTGGCGGATACTTCATTGAGATGCCTTTCTGGCTGCACGCTTCAGGGCGCGGTCGATTGCTTTCTCGTACTCGGTGACGAATGTGTCAGTGGCCGCGCTGATGTTGTCGGCGAGGGCTTTGCGCATAAAAGGTGAGCCCTGCATTTTTACAGTCCCAAACTCCCAAAGCCTCCAATGAGGTGTGGGGCCATTGGCTGATAGGTCGGGCGCGGAACCTGTCTTGGGAAGCACAGCGCCATGCAACACACCGACTCGAAAACCTAGGCTGCCGGTTTGCTTGAACAGCCGCCCATTCCACCGAAGCGCGATGTTCTTGGCGATAGACCTGCCGGTCGCCGTGTCGTCCAGCTTCTCGGCGCCCTCCTTTGCTTTGTTGGCAACCAACTGCGCAGCCTTGCGCAACGCAGAGCGCCCACCTTTGCGTCTGAGGTCGTATGTCACCGCCTCAAGCTTGCCGAGCAAGGAATCTAAACCGGTGATGCTGAACTCCACGCCGTCAGCCATCGTTCACCCCTTCGCTGCAGGGCAGCGTCAGATACTCCAGGCCGCTGACCTTGTCAGCCAGAATGCCCTCGATGTTGTAGATCTTGTCGCGGTGAAGGATTCGCATGGTCGGGTCGATACCTTTGCGGTACCGGATGACGATGCGGGCAGATACCTCCGACTGGTTTGTAGCGGCAGAAACGAACTGGTTAACCGAAACCGGTTCAACGCTGGCCCAGATCTTCGCGACCTCAACCCATGAAGGGGTCATTTCCCCTGTAATATCGTCCTGTGTGTACTCGGGGCGCTGAAGGGTGATGCGGTGACGCAGATCGCCAGCTCTCATCTAAACCCCCAAACTGACGCGGTATGGCATCAATAGCGACTGGGAGCCTGAAGGAAGCTCGGTGACAGATACGCCCGTGACCGCATCCTCTCGCGAGTTGTAAAGCTTGCCAGCGATGAGCAGGCAGGCGGCCCGGATAGACGGATTGATCAGGATCGGATCAGCACCGGCGTCTCCAGCCAGCACACCGGAAGCAAGTGAATCCGCATCGGCGTAGAAGCGGCGGTTCAAAAACCGAGCCGCGCTGTCTTCGGCAGCCTCCAACACCAGCGCGACATAGCTCTGATCCTCGCTTTCGGCCCGCAAGTGCTGCATTGCTACTTCAATCGGGATGACTGTCATGTCAGGCGCCTTTCTTCTTGCCGCCCGGTTTGCCTGCTGCCTTGTCGCTGGTCAGCGGATCGGGTGAGCCATCCTGTTCAGTCAGGTCCACCAGGAGCTCACCGTCGTCATCGCACTCCACGGCGTAGTTTTTTTGCAGAAGCTGGCGACCGTGCTGTTCATCTGTGACAAACAGCGAGCCCTCAACCAGAGTTTTTCCGCCCAAATAAAGCGGCTTGATCGTTTTCATTTTCATGGCACGCTCCGCTGGGCCGCCACAATGGCGGCCCGTTAAGGGTTAAGGAGTTGTCGGAGCGCTGAACGGACCGTAGATGAACGCTTCAGGTCTCTTCACGGCCAACGCCACACGCTCTTCGCAACGGATAGAGATCATGTTCTTTTCGAAGTCGTCAGCGTTCTCGGTGGAGATCACCACGTTGGCGTCTTCGCGGTCGAAGAGCTGCGCGCCAGTCTGGAACGCACCGGTAAGAAACTTGCCTTGGAACGCTGCAATCTCGGTTGCCACCACCGGCAGGCCCCACAGCAACGGACCAGCCAGGCCCAGAGGGTTAGCCAGGATGTAGCGGCCCAGAGAGTCTTTGGTGAGCTCGATCTTCGCCCAGTCGATGAAGTGCAAGACGTGACCGGATGCTGGCAGGCGTGCAAGCTGAGCTTGAAGCATGGCCAGGCGCAGATCATCGATGCCGGACTGATTTTCAACGGTGAATGCAGGATCGAAGGCCGATGCCTGCGGCACGATGCCATGCAGATGCACGCCGGTGCCGTCACCGAACAGAATTTCCTGCTCTTCGGCATACTTCAGGCCGTAGCGCATTTCGGTATCGATGGTCGATTGCAGTTGTGCAAAGTCATCCAGAATCTGCTTCGACGACTTGAACATATGCGCGATGGTGCTGACCGGTGTGATCTTGGTCCCGAACTGGATGTCGCTGTAAGGCTTCTGAGTGCCCTCAGCCACAACCCTGGCGGCGTTGGTGAACCCGGTTTGCTGAACCCAAAAGATCGCGGGCGACGTGGTGCGGCCAGGCGCAATGAGGTCGCGGATAAACAGACGCTGCTTTGGCGCCACATCAATGCCAGGAAGGCGTTGCGGCTCCACCACACCAGCTGGCACACCGGTGCTGAGCAGTGCTGCATGAACAGGAATGCTGATGCGACGGTTGCCTTCGACGTGAGCGGAGAACTGCTTCAGCGCTTCGCTTTTAATGACTACTCCGCCAACAGTGTCGCGGGATGCGGCGGCAGTGCTGGCAGGGATGCGTGCAAACTCCTGCTCCAGCTCGCCGAGTTGTGCCTTCAGCTGCTTTTCAGCCTCGGTCAGACTGTTGAACTTGGTGGCCAGTTCGTCGACTGCGTTTTTGGTTTCCGCCGACAAGGAGCCGGCCTTCTTGGCCTCGGTCAGTGCGTTTTCAGCCTGTTTGCTGAATTCGTCGGTTGCCTTCTTGAGCTCGTTGGAGACGTTCTTCAACAGCTCGGCAGTAGTGTCGCTCATGGTTTTTCTCCGGTTTGAATTGCTGCTGCCGAGAACCGCGAAAGCGCGGCCTGTAGTTCGGCAATGGGGTCGGCCAGGTTGGCCGGGGTTGCGGCAGCGTTCTGCTTGCCGGAGGTGGTAGCGCCAGGCGTACCAGCCTTGAGTTCTTGAATGAGGGCGCGGCGCTCGGAGCGCGGCATGCCCTGTTTGGCCAGGATCAGATCCATACGGCGGGCAGCGACCTGGTGAGGCGCCGATGCGCTGGCATCCTCGACAGCGGCGTCAGATGACAGAAGGCTGTCTGCAAACCCTGCATCGATTGCAGCAGCGCCTCCCATCCAGGTCTCAACATCCATGAGCTTGCGCATGGCTTCGATGGGGTCGCCGGTTCGCACGGCGTAAATATCCGCCAATGTTCCGTCGATCTGCTCGAGGAAGTCGGCAACCTCCCGAATGTCGTTGCGGTCGCCGGCGGCCATGGTCCAGCTGTTGTGAATCATCAGGAAGCCGGCCCGAGCAATCTGGATTTCATCCGCTGCCATGGCGATGAACGATGCGGCCGAGGCTGCTAGGCCGAGGATTTGCACTGTTACCTTGCCTTTGTGCTCGCGCAGCAGGTTGTAGATGGCCAGGCCTTCAAACACGTCGCCGCCTGGGCTGTTGATCTTCACGGTTACATCGCTGTCACCGATTGATCGCAGCGCGGCACTGATCCGCTTTGCAGTCACGCCCTCGCCCGTCCACCAATCAAACCCTATTGGGTCGTAAATGGTGATGGTGTTGTCGTCCGTGCTTGCCGCCTTGATCGATGGATTCCACCGCTCCAAGGCCTTCGGCGTCAGGTCGCAGTGAACCTGCGCGCGCGGCCGAGCCTCCGGCGCCGCCGGAATGGTCTTTAGGGTCATTGGTTACTCCAGGATCAAGCGGCGAGAAGCCGAGGTAGAGATATCAGTGCGTGGGCCATCATTGGCCCATCGGGGTTTCCGGCATCGAGCGCCTTGGTCGCCAGGTCGAAGGCTTCCTTGATTGCCTCCCTATCCCCGCTCTGATTTGCCGCAGTGATGCGCAACATGAAGGCGGTAGCCGCCGGCGACATGCCGGCTGACTGCTTGCCGAGCTGGTCAAGCGGTACAAGCGCCGACTGAACAGTGAACGTATCGCCGCCAGGGATTGGAGCCATGTTTTCCAGACGCCGCACCTCGTTGCGGCACATCCAGCCGTTTTGCAGAGCGGTGTTGTACCAGGCGCCACGACCGGCGCTGTCGGCGCGCAGCAGGCCTTCAACAGCGAACTCAGCGAAGAACTCGTCAGCGTCAGCCTCACCGATCAGGCATCGGGTGATCTCCTGCTCAATGTTCACCAGCAGTGGGCGCAAACTGTTGGTCAGGAAGTGCAGGTTCTGCGCTTCCACCGAACTGGCCCAACTGGACTGCTTATCCATGTGACCGACCATGAAGGGCGGCACCCGGAACCACCGGCACATCTCTTCAATGCTGAACGACCGCGACTCAAGCATTTGCGAGGCTTCGGGATTCATCGTGATCCCTTGGTACTTCAACCCAGCCTCGGCCACCATGATCTTGCCGGCGTTCTTGGAGCCCATGAAGGAACCGAGACTGCTTCGCAACTGCTCGCGCTGCGCCGGCGTGAGAGTCTTGTCGCTGGAGAGAATCCCGGAGGCCTGCATACCCTGGGCAAAAACCTTCGCGGCGGCCTCTTCTACCGCCATTGCAGAACCGAATATCTCCTTGCCTGTGGTAACGGGCAGCATCCCGCACACGCCATCCAGGCCAAAGCCGCGGATATGCATCAGGGATTTTTCGGGGATGTCGCGCTCGACTCCATTCTCGGTATATGTGTACTTGAGTCGGCCATTGTCCTCGCGCTTGACCCGCATGCACTGCGGCAACAGCGGTACCAGGGCGATGATCCGGCCCGCAAGCATCTTCTTTTCAACGAACGCGTTGCCGCGTAGGCAGATGCTGGCCACCACCAACAGCATGAAGCGTTGAGGGGTCATTTCTGCGTTCGGCACCCGGCATAGCAGCCGAAAAAGCGGATGATCAGTAGCCGGCGCCCTTGAGCCATCAGGCAGGCGCCGGTACAGCTTCAGCGGCAACGTAGATACCGATTCCGAAAGCAAACGCACGCAGGCCCATACCGTGGACAGCTGCATGGCTTTATCAACCGATACGTGCTGTCCACTGACTGAACTTCCGAACCACTCCTGCCAGAACGAACCATCCTTTAAGCCGATGGGCACACCAAGCCAATTTTGAAGAGTGGCCTTGATTCGCCCGGGTTTCTTTTCGCGCGCCATCAAAGCCCCACCATAATTGGATTGTCGAAAAAGCCCTGTAGATCACCGCAACCCACCGGGTTCAGCGCTATGAGCGTTGTTGCGTCGAAGGTAGCCATGAGCGGGTCAATCTTGGCCGACCCACTCACCTGCTTGTTGATTGCAATCGCGTTGCCTACCGCCACCGTCCTGGCGTTACCGACAGACCAGGCCATGAGCCGCGTGCCACCGTGCACAAACTCGCCGCCCGCAACCTTGCGCTCTGTGGTTTTGATTGCGCCGTTGAGTCGCCAGCCCTGGGAGATAGAAACAATCTGCTCCATGGTAATGCCGCGATCTTCAGTGGTGAGCTCGTCAACGATATCGCCGATACCGGCCGCATCGACGCCTATTGCCTGCTTGTCAGGCAGTAATCCAGCGTCCCGGACTTCGCAGATGATATCTGCGACCTGCAGGACATCATCACCTGGCCGCTCGACAATGGTCAGATCGCCATCAGCTTCGAAGTCGCGCAGGTTTGAAACGATATCCTTGCGGCGGTCGAGTGCGATCTGGTGGGCCCAGGCGTGCGCCCAGTGCAACCAGCGCCGAGTTTCACGCTCGCGGCCAATCAAACTCAGGCCCAACAAGTCATCAAGGCCGCCGCCATCGATACCTACCACAATCACCTCGGAGCGCCGCAGCAACTCATCAAAGGTGAGCGACTTGTCGCCGGCGGCTTCCCAGTGATCAGCCCCCGCCCACCGGTCGGTCCTTAAGTTCAGACCAATTTCGATATTCAGATGCTTGGCCAGGAACTTCTGCAGGGATCCATCTGAAGTGCCCAGCCTCTTTTTGAGCTGGTCTTCTAGCCACTCCGCACTCACGGAGCGCCCGATGTTCGGGTTGGTGATGTAGAAGTTTTCTGGATTCAGGTATTGCTTGTTAGCGACCATCCGGACCGGGAACTCGTAAAGAACCCCCAGCGTCTTGCAATCCACCACCTTTCCATCACGAACATCGCGCCAGTAACTCAGGCGCTCCTTGAAAACCCCTGCCGGCGGCTCATCACTTTGAGTGGTGAGATAGATGACCCATCCCTCTTCTCGGGAGATCTGTCCGCCTAGGGCCTCCATGAACATCGACTCGGCATTTGCGCGCTTACCAAACACCCAAAGCTCATCGACCAGCACCTTGCCCGACTTCTTGCCGGAAACGGTGTCAGTGTCGGCCGCAACGACCTTCAATGAGTTCAGGGTAGTTCGGTCCGTGATGGTCCTGGTGTGTTCCTGGATGTGGAACATCGCTGAAAGCTCTTCATCAGCGCGAACCATCCCGGCAGCTGGCTTGAAAGCGTTGTCCGCAACCTCCTTGGTCGGCGCCAGAATCAGATGCTCCTCTTCCTCGCGCCAGCAGAGAATCAAGGCAGTGAGCATGATGCCGGCTGCGATGGTGCTCTTCGTGTTCTTCTTGCTGATCAGTAAGCCGAACTCGCGGATCATTTGCTTGCCGGTCTCAGCATCGTAAGCGCCGAAGATGCAGCGAACGTAGTCGAGTACCCACTCATCGCAACATTCGGCCATCCTTGGCTTGCCCGGCAGATCTGGAACGCGCAGCTCCTTGAATATTTGTAGTGCACGCTCCGCCTCTTCTATAAAAATAGGGGGAGGGATAATCGATTTATGGTCGATCAGGCGCTGCTCCCAGTCAGGACATGCGGTCGACCATTCCATAGTTAAACCTGCTTACCGTTAGCTGCGACTAATTTGGGCGGGGCCTGCCGGTTGAATTTTCCAGCAGCCTCTTCAGCCGCCTTCTGCTTCCCGTCCTTCTTGCCGCCCTCCGCTTTTTTGACGTGGGTGTATTGGACTGCTGCGATGGCTGCCCTAACCTGAATGGGGCTCGCGTCGAGTTGACCGAGCGCGATCTTGGTCAGCAGGGCCAGCATATCCATCTCAGGCGCTGGCACCGGCACCGCCCTCTCGCGCTTCAACGCGCCGCCGTGAGGTTGTGCCTCAAACTCCACAGAGATCGCCGAGGAATTTGCTGATTCCGGCTCGACCTTCCTTTTCCTGCCAGCACCCGGCCGAGCGCCGCCAGAGTTGGGGCGAGCGCCCCCGCTCTTGCCTTTGACGCCTGCCATTTGCTGAATTCCTTTTTCAAAAGGGGGAGAAAATCTGCGCGTGAGAGGGGGAGCGGTGTCCGAGACAAAAGGGCGTGAACTCTTACCCCTCCCCCCCCATGTGTGGCACGCCCGTGACGTGCAGACCTATCGATGTGCCGACGACTCACGCGCCGTCTTGGCCTTGTGGCATGGGATGCAGATTGCCTGGAGGTTGTCGTCGTCATCGGTGCCACCCTGAGCAACGTTGACGATATGGTCTACCTCAAGGTCTTTGGTAATCAGTCCGCAGACGCGACAGGTGTAGTTGTCACGCACCAGTATCGCGGCGCGTTTTCGGCGCCATGGACGGCCGCCGCGACCAGAGCCCCATGAGTCAGTGCTTGCAGCGTCTGCCAGTTTCGAAACCTTGCGACTGTCAACAGGTGTGAACCTGGACTTTAGGCTGGATATCTTCGCCATCAGGTCACCTTGCTGCCATCCATGTAGGTGGAAGGCGGCGCGTCATGGTCTTCACCCTGATCCTCGGCCAGGGCCTGGATCAACAGGCCTTGCTGTCTCTCCATCCGCTCAAGGATCGCTGTCTGCTTCTTCTGCTCGCTCAGTAGCTCGCTGGCACTAGGCTGAAGCTGGGCAGTGAAGCCGCCATCGAGTACAAGCAACTGCACACCCAGGCGGTCAGCCAATGGCGCCAGGCTGTCCGCCATCTTCTGGCGTTGCTCCAAGGTCAGCCGAGACGGGGCCGTCACTATCAGAAGCTCGCCCGCGCCCGGATTCATCTTCTGGATTTGATCTGAATAATTGAACTGCTCGCTCATGTGCCAGCCTCGTCATCTTGTTGAACCATTCGCGCCGGGCGGCGCATCCACTGCAAGCCATTACGCCCACCGCCTCCAGTGCCGCAGCACGTCGCTAAGCTGCAGCAGTTCGTTCATTGCCCGCGCTCGCAAAGGGCAGGTACGACTTCTGCGCCTGGCGTGGTAGTAGTCGGCTTTGGCCATCGACGCCTTGGCATACCCTGCCAGCCACTCAGGCACGCCGGCTTTTACACAGGCACTCAGGTCGCTCGTTGTCTTGCGCACCAGCTCTCTATACCGCATCACCAACCTCCTGCGATCTTGGCGCATCCACTACAAGCCATCACTGAGCTACTCGGTTGAGCGCTTCATCCGCCTTGTCGGCAGCCTGCGCAGCAGTAGTCGCAGCCCTCGACGCCTTGTCAGCAGCGGTGCCAGTCTTGCGGGTCAGCTCTTCGAGGCGCTTGTCACGTTCGTCCATTGCGGTGTCATAGGCCTTGCGGATGTCGGTAACCTGATTGCTCTGCTTCTCGGCGAGAGACCAGTACGCGGCCTGGTAGCCGAAGATGGCGCCGCCACCAACGAGAGCGAGCGCGATGACCCAGACCTCGAATCGCCTCCACCAATGGCGGGCGATGAAGTTGATTGCGCATCTTTCCATCAGTTGTTACCTCCAAGCTGAGTGCGCAACCGGGCGATCTCCTGGCTCTGCGATGTCACCTTGTCAGTGAGTTGAGCGACCTGACTGGTCAGCGCATCAATGCGCCCTTCCATTCGACCTACAGCTGCAGCCAGTTCATTGCGTTCTTTGGCGAACTGATCGGCTCTGGCCTCGGCCTCTTTGCGAGCGACACGCTCCGAATCAAGCAGCTCGTTCAGGCGCCGCACGGTGCCGATGTCGGCATTGTCCATGACGCGCTCTGTGGCATCCCTGGAGAGGAACTTCCTCAGCCAGAGAAAGACGCCGAGCAGGATGGTTCCGCTGCCGCCCAGCCAAGCAAAGCCGCCAGGGCCGAGGTCGTTTGGATCCATCCGATACTCCAGAAACGAAAAAGCCCCGCACAGGGGCGGGGCTCAGAATTTTTGGTCGTCTCTCATAACGCGCAAGATCGACATGATGGGGTTAATTTACGGCCAGTCGGCCAATGGGTCAAGCGGCATCTACAAAGATTTGTTCTCTGTCGAATATCTCGGTCGCATGGATCACGGCCTGCTCTTCGAGCTTCTCCAAACGCTTGTGGATTCCGCCTCGCCAGTTGCGGCGGGTGCGCTCCGGCGAGCCAGCCAGGTCCCAGGTATTCATGTCGTAGAACTCAGTTGGCAGCACGATCATGTCGGTGGAACGCTTGCCAACCTGGACGCCCTTCAGCTTCGGTATGGCCCAGGCCGTCAACGCCTTATAGATGAACAGCTGCGGTGCCGGCGAAACCATGCGTGCTACCAACCTGCCAATGGCACCGACCTTGTTGGCCTTGTGGGTCGAATACTTGGCCACCAGCACATCCCACTGAGCCGGCTCAAGCTTGCGGTGCAGCAGCGCGTACAGGCAGCAGTCGTAATCGAACTTGTCACGCACTGACAGCGTGCTACCGGTGCCGCCCTGGCGAAGGTCTGCGTCGATCAGCTTCTGCCAGGACTGCTTGGTGCTGTTGTCGATGTTGTCTGCTGCCAGCACCCGCACCAGGGTGCTCATCACGTCCTTATACATAGCCATGGCTCAATCCCCTGTGTAGTTGGTGCCGCCGGCGCCGCGGCGGTTGTTCTGTTCGTATTGTGCGGAAGGCCCGGACGGGGCCAACTTGCGAAGTTGCGCAAGTTGATGATTTGCGGCCTGGAGCCGGATGCTCAGTTGCGTCACCAGGACATCCAGCGGCAGCGACTCGCCGGTTTCGGCGGTGACCCAGCCGGAGGCGTTGCATTGCACGCAGGCCAGTTCGTGGAACACGCCATTGATCACCGCGCGACCACGGCATGCCGGGCACTTGGCTAGGTCGAGCTGGGCGGCGCGGAATGCTGGTCCGTGGGGCTTCTTCACTTGCTGGCCTCCATCAACTTGGCGTGAATAGAAGTCAGATCAACCTGGCCGTAATCGTTGCTGGCCGGAATAACGATCTCTCCGCCAGAGATCATGCGTAGCTCCAAAATCCAGCGACCACCAGGAGCCTGAACGACCTGCATGGAACTGATATCCCCGGGCTGGACCGCAAGCTTGCTGCGAGGATCGACCAAAATCATCATTTTTAAACCTCGCCTTTTATGGTTTCTGAATTTGGCTAGAGGCCGCGCCACTCAAGGCTTCGGCGTCATTGTGCGAATTTCCGTTTCTAGTCATGGTCGAGCGGTGAATGAGGTTGAAACCCTTCCCGTCTAACCAGTCGTGCCACTTGTTCAGCGCCTCGCGCTTGAGCAGTTCCGCCGAGGTATGGATGTAGGTCTGCACGTTGCGGGTCATGGTGTGGTTCACCAGCATCTCGCCGATCAGGAAGTCGACACCCAGGTCGGTCCAGCCAGTGCGGGCAACCTTGCGCAGGTCGTGGCTGGTCCACTCGCCCTTACCCAGTCGGGTGAACACGGCGCAGGCCTGGCTATCGCTCATCGGTCCGCGGGTGCGAGCCGGGAACAGGTAGGTGCCCTTGTAGCCCTTGGACGACTGCCAATCACGGTACCGCTCCAGCAAGGCACACACCTGGTGGGTGAGCGGAAGGTGATGCTCGCAGCGGGTCTTGGTGTTCTCGGTGGGGATGAACCATTCGCCCTGCTCACCCAAGGTCAGGTGGGACCACTGGGCTTGCCGAGTCTCGCCGGCGCGGGTGCCGTGGCACAGCATCATCAGGGCCAGCATGCAGTCCTGGGGGTGCTGGTCGAACGCGGCGGCCAGTTGCCCGATCACTTCCTCGAGCTGGACGGCGCGCAGCCGTGATGGCTTTGGCTGAATGCGGGCCTTGGTGAAGTCGGTGAACTTGAACCCGGCGATGGGGTTTGTAGTGATCAGGCGCAGTTTCTCGGCCTGGCGGAAGGCGACTACCAGCACGCCCCACATCAACCGGACGTAGGACAGCGACATTTCAGCCTGCATCGGCCACATGACCAGCTTGTCGAGCGTTGACCGTTCAACATCCTCCACCGCCAGGGTGCCAAGCCGTGGCTTCAGGTGGCACGAGATGATCGAGGTATTGGTAGAACGGCGCTTGGCTGACAGGCTCCGGTCCACGGCCTGGCGGGCGGCGAACCAGTCGAGCACCTCGCCGACAGTCTGCAAGGTGCCAGCGGCGGCCGAGGCCTTTGGATCAGCGGCCAGACGCTCGCGGATCTTCGGCAACGCGACAATCAGCCCCTTCACCGGCAGCTGAGGAAACCCGGCGATCTTGTCCCACTTGCCGCCCGACACCAGGTACCAGGTACCGCGCTCGCGGTTTTGGTGGAAACGGAAGTACACGCCCGGGTACCGAGCGTCGCGCAGGTCACGCACGGCGCTGTTGCTGGCCTGGCGTCTGATCTCCGCATCGGTAAACGAAGTGAGCATTGTCTGGGTCATGCGGCGGCCTTGGTCTGAGGTTGGAGAAGGTAGGCCCGGATCGCCTCGATGGCGTCGAAGTGCCCGCGGCAAACGATGGCCAGGTAACCCTGATCGGTCAGCGCCTGGAGGTAAGCGTCCTGGGCCGGGGAAACGGCGGCGTCATGCGGTGCTGTGGCCTTGAATTCGATGTACAGGCCGAAGTACCCTCCGCGGGCCATCGGCAACACCAGGTCGGGAACACCAGCCTTGACGCCCTGCTCTTTCAGCTTGATCGCCACCAGCTTGTGCCGGTGCCCACCGTTCGGGACGTGGTAGATCAGCTTCGCGGCGGCCGGGTAGCGCAGGCTTATTTCCTTGATCAGGGCGGCCTGTTCCAGGCCCTCCCGGTCGATGGACTTGGCGCGCACTGGCTTCGCGATGAACGGCTTCAAAGTTTCACCTTCCCTTCACGGATAAGGATGTCCTGAGTACGCATGACGCCCTCGGCCAGGTAGAGGCGGACCTCATCACGGCTCAGCTGCACCGGTGCGCGCAGGCGTCCGTCGGCGATGTCGTGGCAGTAGCCGCAGGCCCAGGCAGCCTGGAAATCGTTCGGCTTCATGCCCATGCCGCAGGTGCCGCCCAGGCGGTAGTGCGCCAGGACAGTGGTAGACGGTTCGCAAGAACAGCCAGGCAACCGAACCTGGCATTCACGATCACGCGCGGCCTTCGTGAGCTTGCTCATTGCGCCTCCCGATACCGAATCTGGCCATCAACTCTTGGCGGGCAGCCTTGCCATCCGTCTTGATGCCCATCCGGGCGACTTGCGCACTGGCAACTCGCTCGGTGAGCTCAGAAGCCAGATCGGCGGCCGACTTGTTGCCGTCATAACCAATGCCCACTGCGATTTCTTCAAGCGGGAGCCCCTGCACCAGCCGGCGTATGGTGATGTCGTAAGCCCGGTCAAACACCTTGCTGGCCTTCTCCGGGATCAAGTCGCCGAGGTTATGCAGCTCGCACTGCAAGGCTGCATGACGGACCGCCGGGTGAGACCAGGTGCGCGCACCAAAACGGCTTGGGTGGGAGTTTTCGAGCGCCTCACGGAACGCCTTGTCGTGGGAAGGAATGCCCAGCATCTCGGGTGTCGGCTGGCACCACTTGATGAACTTGCCGACGCTTGGCGCGAAGTCTCCCCCGATCTGCCGGCAGTTCTGCAGGCCATACCTGATCTGCTCAAGGGTCGTGATCCCTGCAACGATGAACGCCTTGATCCAGCTGCGCTTGGCGGCGTTCAGCGATTCGGCATCAGGCCAAGCCTGTTTCCAGGCCGGGAATATTGCTTGTAGCTCCTTGAACAACGCGTTCACGACGTCGGCGGTACCCGGCGGCAACTGCTTCGGCTGAACCAGCGTTACCGGTGGAAGATTGCCCATCGTGCTGAGCAGCTGTTCGGTGCTGCGTGGCTTCTTGTTTTCCATCACAGGTCCCCCAGATCGTTCGCCCAGCTGGTGTCATCGAAGTCAGGAGCCTTGCCCTGCCCCGAAGCTTTCACGCGTTCGCGCTTGACCCACTGAACCAGCCGGTAGCACCAGCCGGCGGAGGTGTCGATGGTTGCTGGCTTGGCGACGAAGAACCCCATGAACGCCCGGATCGCCGCATCGGGAACCGCATCGGCAGGAAGCCCGGCGATTGCAATCTGATCCGACAGCGCTTTCTCTTTCGGAGCCCAGGTAGCGAACATGGCGAAGCGTTGGCGGTCGTCTTGCGATTCGAGGGCTGCCCGGTCTTGGTCGGCGACAGCGGAATCGATCTCGCGCTGCTGCAGCTGCTCTTCGGTTACTTGATGGTTAAGTGATGTATTGGGTGCAGCTGCTGCACCCCGTTCTGTTCCAGGCTGCACCCCGTTCTGTTGTGAGTTGCACCCCGTTGCGTCATCTGCACCCCGTTTTGTACGGGGTGCAGGATTTGCACCCCGCAATATCTGGAGGTCGTAAACGACTGGGCGGCGGTCATGACGATCGATATGCACAGCGGCGATAGCCTGATTGCCCTTCTGGATCAACCCGGACTTCTCCAAATCGTCCAGCTTGTATCGGACGGTACGCTCAGACAGGCCGGTGTCCTGTGCCAGGGTCGAGGCCGATGGGAACGCACCAGCACCGTTAGGCCCGGCGTAGTTGGCGAGGCAAAGCAGCACGTGACGCGCGCTCGAATCTTTGAGAATTTCCGTTGGCAGAGCAAGCGCCCAGCCCATTGCTTGAACGCTCACAGCGAAGCTCCGATATTCTTTTCGGCCAGGTAGGCCAGGCCTTTCGTCGTAACAAGAGGTTGGAAGGCAGCACGATCCCCACCGGTCTCCGGGTCGCTCTTCAGCGCAGTGACCTTGTGAACCAGATAGCCGGAAGTAATGCGCGGCTGGTAGGCGGTCCAGCGCTTCGAGCCGCCGCGATGAAAGATCCACCGGTTTTTCTCCAGCCACTGAAAAAGCTTTGAGGGTGGAACCTGAAGTTGTTTAGCAGCATCACTGATACAGATCGCCCCACCGGCGGCCGCCAAGCGTTTGATGGCGGAAACCTTCGGCTCTTGATCCAGGATCACCAAGCGAAGGGATTGGTTTTCCTTGGCTTGGTCGGCTGCCGCTTGCAGAGCCTCGGCATAGGTGGCTGGAATCTGGAACTGTTCCGCCCTCGCCTCCAGCTCCTGCCAGCGATCAATGATCCGCGCGCGCAGTTCGACGTTGTAGCCGGAGACCACCACAAGCGTGTCACGCTGGGAAAGCAGGAACTCGCGGTAGACTTGGCCGTTCTGCGGGTGGATGTAGGGGGTGTCGTTTGAAGAAACGACACCCTTGGCAACCAAGGCCCGGACGGTTTTCAGCACGTTGTCGTGCGTGCTTCCGGTCAGCTCGGCGATTTCGCGTGAAGACATCGTGTGTCGCGACACGTTTTGTTCGTGCCGAAAAAGTGTCGCGACATGGGGGGTATTGCCTGGAGCGGTATTGGTGTTCATAATGGCCCCACTGTGTTTTACAAGTTGTTGGAAGAACCGCCCTGCCAGGCGGTTTTTTTATGCCTGCGATTTGGTCACTGTATGAATTAACAGCTGATCCAGAATCTCTATTCGCCCTATCCGCTTCAGCGGAAAATGGCCACATCGAACGCTTAAGCGGACTGTTTCATTGGCTGGGCTGGGTCATCGTCTCGCTTGGCAACCAGTGCACCGTCGGACTCCTTTTCAAGAACGCACTGCATCGGGTACGAAAATCCACCTGCTGCGCGGCACTGGGAGACGCGGCTACCGCTAACGCGGAGCGCGTCACCGATGGCGCGACCGGTGCGGAAATATTTCAGGGCTTCGTCAAAGGTCATGGGGTGCGTCTCCGTTGTCTCTGACGAGTTTAGAGTTCTTAACAACACAAGGCAAGTTATCTAAACAGTGAAATGTTTAGAATCCTAAATATGGACTTTAAAGACCGCGTGACCTCACGCATGAAGGCGCTCAACCTCAGCGCCACCGACATCAGCAAACTGACTGGCGTATCGAAGGCGACGGTCAGTTTCTGGGTGAGCGGGACGAATGGCGCGAAGGGCAAAAACCTTTTGGCGCTGGCGAAGGCTTTGGATTGCTCGCCTGACTGGTTGTCCGACGGCGTCGGTACACCGGATCAGGCATTTACCGATGACACCAAGGCCGGCATGTCCACGGTTGAGTTGATGGCTAAAATGCTCGCGTCGAGGGCTGGAAAGAATCTTTCAGAAAAAGCTCGGGAGACGATGCTCGCTGCAGCGGAGCAAGCAGATAGCCCAGTCGAGCACGGCGGGAGTTACGTCCCTAGTCATCTAGCTAGCCTTCGACCAACCAATGAAGAAATTGTCATTCCTCAATACGATATCCGAGCCGCTATGGGGCACGGCCAGGTACCACCCGACTACACCGAGGTCGTACGAAACCTTGTGGTGCGAGAGGAAATTCTGCGCGAGAAAGGGGTCACTTACACCTCCGCGTCAGCGCTAGGCATGATTAACGGATGGGGCCAAAGCATGGAAGGAACCATCAACGACAAAGATCTGGTGATAGTCGACAAGGGCGTAAAGGATTTCATCGGTGAGGGGATATACGTTCTCACTTGGCATGGAGAACTGTACATCAAACGTGTAATGCGCCTGGATGAAGAGTGCTATCGGCTGATATCCGACAACAAACACTATGAAAACCAAACGGCTCGAATTGACGACGTAACAATCCACGCCAAGGTGCTCTTGATCTGGAATGCCCGAAAGGCATGACCAAAAGCCCGCCACCTAGCGGGCTTTTTTATGCGGCTCAGAAAGTCGCAGGCTCTTCAACCGAATCTAACTCATCGTGATTCTGGACCCGAGGGTCTTCGTCAGCCGCAGCTTCCCAGCTCAAAGTGACCGACTCATCTTCGTCGTTGAAAGTCATCTCAATACCGTCTACGTCGGCCAGCACGCCCATAACCTCCTCCCACTCACGCTCTCCATCGCTATCAAGCCTATGGATGGTTGCCCACTTTCGTTCCTGAGCGATGGGATGGTTGATCATGCTGGAAACTCTGAGCGTCAGGCGCTCAACTCCTGACATGGGCGCTTGCTGTTGAGTTTTCTTCTGCGGGCTCGCCATGGGCTGCTCCTTGATTGCTGTATATCCATACAGGTTTGAGAGCAGACTATCCGAACTTCTCTAGTCGCGTAAGTCTTGACGTGCAAACCGTTCGAGCGTACCTCATCGTCTCGATAGTTAAGATATCTAAAATAACTGTTGACGAGTTCTGTTTAGTTTTCTAAATTAACTCCATCGCCGGATAACAACCGGCCAGATGGAAGGCAGCGATGAACCGGCCTCAACGGTTCAGAGGGTTGGCAACTGACCCGGGTGTGCAGCGTAAAACACCAAGACGAGTTATCCAGCGGGAGAACAAGCCGAAAGGCCCGCGGCTGGAGAGACATTTGATTCAAGCCAGTGACGGCCGCCAGTAGCGGGTCACGGCCAGATCCAAGCGATTTGAATTAGCGGGCCCGATAGCTTCGGCTGGGCGCGCCGGACCTCATGCACCCTGCCCCACTCAATCAGGGCATTCAGAGCTGTAGCGTGCATGTTGTAAGGACCTGTGATCCACGGCGAAAAGATGCTGTTTGACGCTGTGCGTAGGAAGCTCGAAGCCCAACCACGAAGACGAACGGCCAGCCCTGCAATCAGCGGCGGGTGACTGGCCAACACCGATGAAGCAACAACCCCGGCCTGTCGCCAGTAGCGAGGCCGGGGGTTTCACCGATAGGCCTTGGCGACAGGGCCTAACGGGAAACCAACCGGGAGTCACAACGATGGAAGCAACAATCGTCAGCGGCGCATGGAAGGGTCATCTCGGACGCGGCCTTGCGCCAAAAGAAGTTCAGTACCTGCTCGGCACTGCCCAGGGCATGACAGCAAAAGAAATAGCCCGCCAGTTCGACGTGGCGGCCTGCACCGTGGCCAAGCGTCTTTCCTGCGCTATGTTCAAGCTCGGCGTGACCCGCCAGACAGCAGCAGTTGCCGAGGCCATGCGCCGGCAGATCATCTCGCCGATGTGCTTCGTCTTGGCCAGCCTGATCGCCATGCACGCAATGATCGGTGATGACGCCATGCGGCGTGATCGCCGAACTCCTGAGCGCCGTACTGCCCAGGTGCGGATGGTGCGCCAAGCCGAACGTCCAAGCCTCATCGCTTAGCCGAACAACCAGCGCCACGACAGCCTGTCGTTAACTGCCCGAGCACCTGGTACTCCCCAGCACCAGGCCGCATCGGGGTGTGATCTGTTTGCCCCGCAATGGGTGGGCCCAGAAATGGGAAGCCGGAGCGGAGGAATATGGGAGGCGCAAGCCAGTAAGCCGGGCAGCCCAGACCGGACGACAGATCACACCCCGATGCGGACGAAATCGCGGCCTATAACCGCCCACCTGCATTCAACCCACCCAGCACGGAGGATTGGCAGCCATGCAGGAATAACACCCAGGCGCTCGACCGCCACCCCGGCGTCACATAGGGAGGTCTATGTGCGCCACCAAAAGCCCGGTTTCGACTGGGCTTTTTTACGCCTAGCCTTTACCCGTCAGCACCCTCCCCTGGGCCCACCGGTACGAACCAGGCGGTCAGGGTGCTGACGAATAAACGCAACCACAACCAAGGAGTCGGCATGAACCCAGCCATCCAACAAAGCCAAGCCGTTCTGCAGGCCCTGCGGGAACGTGTTTCGCTTTCCACTTCGGAGATGTACATGAAGATCGGTCGCGAAGAACCCGTGAGGGTGCCGCGCTTCAACGTGGTGCCGCTCGGCAAGAACCTGTTCGATGTGGTGGAGCGCTCCACAGGCGTTTCCCGCGGCGCTCGCGAAGGTCACGATGGGGCCTGTCAGTACGCCGACCAGCTCGAGCGCAACGCTGACTTCTTCAACGCAGCCATGACCACGTCGAAACGCTTCGGTTGGCGGATGGTGCGCTGGACGGCCGGCTTCTCGGCGCTGCTTGTGCTGTTCGCCTATTACGGTGCGCAGCCATGATCGGCGAACCAATGCCGGATCCACAGCACTCAATTATCGACAACCTGAACCAGCAGCTGGAAGCGTTCTTCGGCTCTGGCAAGAAAGCTCAGGTCATCCCGAACGGCGTTGGTGTTGATGGTCCCTACAGCGGCACCACGGCACACCACGAACGTCTGCGCAAAGAACGCGACAAGCTTGCACCGTCCGTACGCGCCGAAGCAGCTAAGGGCGTGGTAGCCAGCGTGGCAGCGAAGAACCTGGGTATGCACATCAAGCGTGTGACGTTGATCGCCCAGGAAAATGGCTTCAAGTTCGCCGACAACCCATGAAGCGCATCAACAACCAGGTGCGACAACGCCGGCGCCAGGCATGGCTTGATTTGCCAGCACATGAAATCGAAGAGGTAGGCCATGGCCGAGGAAGAGCAGCAGCCGACGGCGGAAGCCTTGAAGCAACGCCGAAAACGCGAGAAGGCAGCAGCGAAGGACGCTGCATTGGGCGTCGAGAAATTTACGATTGAGGTGGCCGGTATCTTCAAGGCCGACCTCAAACGCCTGATGAAGCAGCACGGCTTCAACAACCAGCAGGAGGTGCACCAGGCCCTGCTGCGCAACCTGATCGCCGCCGACTTCGAAACTCAGGCGCAGATGCTCAAGTGTGTCACGACACCTTTCGTAGTGACCGAAAAGGTGTCGCAGATCATCAGGGCAGCCGGCCTGAAGTCGCTCGCCGACGACCCACCCGAGCCTGACGACGAAATCGAAACACCAGCATAACCCGCCATACTCGCCGCTCCCGGTGATGTAACTTGCTTATTCAAAGAGCATAGAAACTATAAAAAGCAGTGCTAAACCTTGTAAATCTGCTCAATAGGAATGCCTTTATCCTTAGATAATACCCTCAATATATCTAACGACAAATGGAGAACATTTCTAAAAGAGCGTTTTCCAATGTCCTTTTTAAGACATTTTCCTTGGGATGTGTAATAGAAAGTGTTTCCAACAAGAATCATGTGAAAGCACTCTTTTGCATTTTCGTACCGAATACCACAACCCGTCTCGCAGCTCCCAGTAAAACCATTATTTTTTAGGTCGGACAGGCGCTCATCAAGGTGCGCGTAAAAATTTCTGAGGTCACGAAATTCGTCCAGCAAGTCTATTAAGGCTGAGACAGGCTGCTCAAGATCAAAAAGCTTCTCTTTATTTAGTCTTTTTAGGATACACCAAATGTCGCCGGTTAGACTTATTGCTGACTTCTGCATAAAAAGAGCATCTGGACCCGCGTTAAACCTTATGTACATTGACTGAGTCCCGCCACTAACTATCTTGACCGGCTCTGCTTTAGTCCATGTATCCGGGAAGTTTTTCACAGCACAATAAAGAGCATCAACTGTCTGAAAGAGAAAAGAAAGCAATGTTGGTAACATAAAGTCTGCCTCATGCTGCTGCCTCCAATTACTGCCGCATTCATCAACTAGTTCTCTAACGTACATGTGCGTCTCCCCTCGACCCGGCTCCATGCCGGTCACCCGTAATACCCCAACCCAAACCAAATTGCCACCACCGGTAACCGGAGGGCGGCGCCTGACTGGAGATAATCCATGAGCAACTACATGTACAAGACGACTGCGCCAGCCGTGGTTGCGGCGGTCATCGCCTGGGAAACCAAGCGCAAAGAGTGGGACGCCCAGCGCGCCAAGCTTGGGCAGGTGTTTGGTGGTGCGGCCTCACCTATGCGCTCAGGCAATCGAAGATATGTCGGCGGCGTGAAGCTCAGTGATAGCCGAGATCTGGACGTGCACTGGTGCCGCCCAGACCAGTACGACTACCGCGCTCTGCGATCCAGCGCCAAGCACGCGAAAGGGACGCCGAAGGAGGCGCGCGCTGCTCAGGTCGCCGAGCACGAGCGCCTGTCGGCACTGTGGAAAGAGCATTGCCCGGCCAGCATCGATATGGACGAGGCCTGGGAGGCGATCGGCCTGAACCTGGGCGCCCTGTGGATGTGCGGTGGCGTGTTCTTCGAGCTGGATGGGGTCGTTTACCTGAACCTCGGCCTCAGGCTTGAGGATGGGCACGAGAGCATCGAGGGTGCCGCCGAGATCCTCGGCAGCGAGTTTGAAGCGGCGCGGGATCGTGTGCTTAACCAGCGCAAGGCAGCGTGACACTGCTCTAAATGCGACCAAGCATAGCGACCGTCTCGTGCCAGATGCCTTCATCTGAGCGAGAGGTTTGCTGGCCGACGTGCAGCAGAATATAGCCGTGATCTAGGTAGTGGTTTACTGCTTGCCCAAAGTTCTCGGTCGCATCGAGTCTTGCGCTGCAAACTGAGCAAGACTCTCCGACACCACTGTTCACCTGGGCCACCTTCTGTATGCCCTTGTATATCGAATCGTTAACCATTTCCTCTCCTTGATCCGGCTCCATGCCGGTCACCCGTAATACCCCATATCAACGAATCACGCCAGCCGGCGAGGATCCCCTATGCCCGATATCACCTACGGCTCTGTGTGCAGCGGCATCGAAGCCGCGACCCAGGCCTGGCACCCGCTGGGCATGCGCGCCGCCTGGTTCGCCGAGATTGAGCCGTTCCCTTCGGCGGTCCTGGCCCACCACTATCCCGACGTGCCGAACCACGGCGACATGACCAAGCTGGCCGCCCTGGTGCTGGCCGGCAAGATCCCGGCGCCGGACGTGCTGGTCGGCGGCACACCATGCCAGGCCTTCTCGGTCGCCGGTATGCGCGAAGGCCTCACCGACCCGCGCGGCGCCCTCACCATCAAGTACGTGGAGCTTGCAGATGCAGTTGACTATGTTCGCGCCGGCCAGCGAAAGCCCGCCAGCGTTATCGTCTGGGAAAACGTCCCCGGCGTCCTCAGCGACAAAGGGAACGCCTTCGGATGCTTTCTTGGCGCGCTTGCTGGGGAAGACTGCGAGCTGCAGCCTCCAGGGAAAAAATGGCAGGACGCTGGTTGTGTGTATGGACCCAAAAGAACAATCGCGTGGAGGATCTTGGACGCCCAATATTTCGGCCTGGCCCAACGACGCCGTCGTGTGTTCGTTGTCGCAAGTGCTCGTGACGCATTCGATCCCACCGAGGTACTTTTTGAGCGAGAAGGCGTGCGCCGGGATACTGCGCCGCGCCGAGGCGAGGGGCAGGACGTTACCGGAACAGCTCCTTTCGGCCCTGCGCTCCAGTGCGGAGAAGGATGCGAGTATGTCTTCCCCGAGCAGTTAGGCGCCTATGGCTGCCCGAACTGCGAAGGCGACTTCGGGCCAGCGGTATCGATGTTCGGCGGCATCCCGGCCTTCGGTGCCGGCCGCATGTCCGGTTCCATCGAGAAGGCTGGCACCCTCACCCACCATGAAGGCCGGAACGATCTGGACAGCGAGACGTTCTTTGTTCAGCCAGATGTCATCGGAGCCTTCACAAGTAACGCATACAGTGGCGGCGCAGGCGGAAGACCGGAGGGCGCAGCGGCAGGTCACTTTCTTGCGGTCGCAGGCGCACTACGCAGCACAGATGGCGGCGCCGATGTCGACCACGCCCAAGCTGGTCACTTGATCGCAGGCACACTCAACGCCAACGGAAAGGCCGCTGGCAGCGCCACTCAGCAGGATGCTGAATCGGGTCTGCTGGTGGTGCATGGCACGCAAGACCCTGGTGTCAGTGACAGTCTTGCCTTTGCCTTGGGCCGAAACAACGGAGCGGAAAATGCGTTGCTGGCCTTCTCCTGCAAGGATCACGGCGCTGATGCCGGGGTGATTGCGCCGACCCTGCGCGCAATGAATCACTCAGGCAGCCATGCAAACGCCGGCGGCCAGGTAGCTGTGTGCATCACTGGAGAAATCACTCACACGCTGAAAGCTGAGGGATTCGACGGTAGCGAGGATGGGACAGGTCGCGGGCAGCCGATTGTTGCGTGTCGAGAAGTGGCGCAGACGCTGACCTGCAACTACGGCAAACAGGTCGACAACACGGACTCAGCCCTGGGCCCCAACGTTGTGTCGCATACAAGCTCTGTGCGCCGACTCGTTCCTGTCGAGTGCGAACGACTCCAAGGCATGGCCGACAACTACACGCTGATCCCCTGGCGCGGCAAGCCTGCAAGCGAATGCCCAGACGGCCCCCGCTACAAGGCGATCGGCAACAGCAAGGCCGTCACCGTAGTTCGCTGGATCGGCCGGCGGCTTCTGCAGCAACTCAAAACCAGCCCGTACGGCGAATAACTTCTACAAGCTTGAGAATCGCTGTGACAAGCAGAACGAACTTCATAAATTTGTCGAACATGGTCTGAGCCTCTTTTTCAAGTCCGCCCAGTTTATGACGCGCTTATTGAAGTTCTCGCGGGTGAAACCTTGTAGAAGCCCCGACTACAACTACCTCTGAAATCTTTCCCCCATTGACCCCACTCCACCGCCCGGGCATGGCCCGGCAAGGACTCCCCATGCCTACAAAACAGAAAATCCCTGTCGTCTACGTGGCCGGCCCTTACCGCGCCACAACCCGCGAACTGATTGCCGAGAATATTGCCGTTGCCAGGTCGGTCGCGGTCGCCACCGCCCGTCTGTGCTGGTTCCCGCTCTGCCCGCACACCAACACAGCGCATTTCGATGACGACCTACCCGGTCAAGACCAGTTCTTCCTTGACGGTACCCTGGCGCTGATGGAGCGGTGTGACGCGGTTGTCCTGATCAATGGCTGGCGATACAGCGCCGGAACCCTTGGCGAGGTACACCGGGCTCGCGAGCTGGGTATGCCGATCTTTGCATGCCTGGAAGATTTGCCGACGGCCGAAGAGTTTGCTGGGATGACGGTCGTGAGTGCCCATGATCTGGTAACGAGGGAGGCTGTATGAGCCAAGTTGAGCGCTACTGGATCGACCCCAGCCGATTGGTTCAGGAAGGCTGGCACCAGGACGACACGTGTGTTGTGAAGGATTGGGCCTATGACCGAGTTGTCGCCGAGCGTGACGCCCTGCAAGCCCTGCTGACCGCAGCGGATGAGCGGGCGGATGCGCTGGAGGTGTTGTTGCGAAAATCAAAAGTTGCCGTAGATGACATGGCTGAAAACTGTGAAGACCAAGCTGATTGGGAGTTGGCTGGCTCTATGCGCAGACTATCTCAACATATCGACGCCGAACTCGGGCCAGCTAAGGCGACTCCTGACTTCCGGATGATAGGCACCGAGAAAATGCAGCCTATGGAGTACGACGAGCCATGAAAGCCCAACTCCCCGCCTACTGCTGGTGCCTGCTGGCACTGGCACAACTGATTTGCTGAGGTATTTATGAACTTCCAACCACCTGACCCGCCAGAATACGGCCATTGCCTGACGTGCAAAACGTCAATCCATCAGGACGAAGTACGCGGTGACCACTGTATTGAATGCGAGCCCGAAGCCATGACCACCAACCAAACGATTGACGGCGTGCCGCGTAGTCTTCTGCAAAGCCTTTACACCGACACCTTGCAGCAATGGGGTGTCGGGGGTAACGCTGCTAGTCAGCTGCGCGCCCTGCTGGATAAGACCGATGCCGATATTCCGGCATCGACGCCCCAGGGAGTGCCGGTGGCGTTAACGGCAGTCGGTGTATTGCGCGACGACGGTGACGGTGGTCTGGCGCCAGGGTGGACCCTTGAAGGCGGCACGGCTGAGCTTTGGGAGGGTGCTGTGCTACTGATCGCTGCCGAGGATCAGGAGCTGTGTGCCGAGGATGGGCATTGCACGTTGTATCGCGGTCAGTCCGCGCCGGTAGCGGTGGTGCTGCCTGAGCGTAGAGACTTCTCGCCTCAAAGCGATTCGGAATGGGGCTGGAACGCCTGCCTCGACGAAGTAGCTCGCCTGACCGCCACGGTTCGAATCCCTGAGCCCCTGGTTATGACCGACGGCCTGCACACCTACGAGTACGTCACCGGCCACAACGCCGCAATCGACAAGATGCTGGGCGTCAGACCCTGAAAGAGTACGCCTGTACTCCTTGCGACAATCTGTAACCCCTCCCCCTTCAAAGTCAGCCGCTATAGCGGCAAGGACGACACATGTCTGAAATAAAGGAACGGCCCATCCTATTCTCGGCGCCAATGGTGCGCGCCATCCTGGAAGGCCGGAAGACGGTCACGCGGAGGGCAATCAAGGTTCAGCCGCACATCGATGTTAGCGGAAATTTTTGCGTAGGTAACTCCAGCTACGGCCAGGACGGCTACGGAAAACCTGTAACCAAGCACTTCGTCAACGGCTGCTGCCCCTATGGCAAGCCCGGTGACCGGCTGTGGGTGCGTGAGACCTGGGCCCGTGTCGGCAATGACGATCCGGGCTATCTGACCTTCGGCGCCACCTACCCTTCCTGCCTTCCGCCAGAACTGGAAAACATTCCGCCTGCCAGCCAGATCCGCTGGAAACCCAGCATCCACATGTTCCGCCGCGACAGCCGCATCCTGCTGGAGATCACCGACGTGCGCGTCGAGCGGTTGCAGGACATCAGCGAAGAGCAGGCGCTGGCCGAGGGAATCATTCCTCACGTCCGTGGTGGCTGGCACTGGCACCAGCATGATCCGAGCAACGTTGATGACTGGCATCAGTTCGGGTTCAAGTCACCTGCCTTTGCGTTCCAAGACCTTTGGATTGGCACTGGCGGCGACTGGGACGCCAACCCTTGGGTCTGGGTGGTCGAGTTCAAGCGGGTGACGCCATGATCGCCACCCTCTAGTTCGCCTACGTCTTCATCTATCGAGGGATCAGGCCATGATCCTGCGATCCGGATTTATTCGGCGAAAGTTAGAGTCGGCCATGATCCGCTTGGCTATCGCAATCCTCATGGGCCGGAACGTCAAGCGATCCCTTGTCGTGTAACGCCGTGACAATAACGACATGTGGTACATGGCCGAAAAACTCGAAGCCATCGCCCAGCGCATCAGCAAGAACTACCCCTAACCCCAATCCCCCTACATGCCTGCCGGTGAGCGGCGGGCGAGGTATTCCTGCATGTTCGAAATAATCAAAGCCTGGTTTTCCCGCAATGTTTTCAGGGCCAACCCATGGCAAGACAAGTTCGTGATCCTCAATTTCATCGACCTCTACTACAAGGGCCAGCGTGACAGCATATTCGGCATCGCCATCGACTCCGGCGACAACGGCGACTACCCAGGAAATAAGCTGATCATCCATGTCTGGAAGTATTCAGCCTGGATCAAAATTCCCAACATCATCAAGCCTTGGGCGCAGAAGCACACATTCACTACATTGAGCCCGGAAGCTACAGCGCGACGACTTGAACAGTTCGGACATCTCGACTACTTCGAGTATCACGCTCGCAAGTACGGGTTCCGCCTGCAAACCCGAGGAATCCACACGAATTTCGGGCCTAGCACAATGGACTCGCAATCCGAAAAGTCTCGGTACTTCTCATTCCCTTGGCGCGAATTCGATCTGGTCCTGAATGCGCTGTGTGACGCAAACGGCGTTGAGCATATCGAGAAGAGCAAAGGTGTTCGTCTTGGCTACAAGGAAGCTCAGGCCATCAAAGACACAATGCCCCGCTATGTGTTTTTGCTCAAGGACTATGACGGCCAGGAAATACGAGCCTATTGCCATATGGAGAAGCGCGTTTACCGAATCGGTACCGGCTGGGTGAAAAAGTACTTCGGTGCACTGCGCCCTACACGAACTTTCGTTGAGCTGGATATCGCCTTTGATGGCGAGACCGGCCCCGAGAAAGGTTCGTGGAAAGGCGGAACGATCGGCACAGGTAGCCGGGCAGAGAAAGGCGATAAGCACGACGCCCAGTTCCTCATCGAGAAATATTGCGCCGGAACGCATCGCGCCAAAGGCTCCCACTACCAGATGACCCTGGTCCGCCGAGAGCCTGACGCTCCGTACACCAACGAGACTTACCGGAAGGCTTCAGCTCAACGCCGCGGCGAAGCTTACGTGCCGATCGCATAACTCACACCCACCTTCTGCCGCCCAGCGCGGCAAGGACACCCCATGTTCGCTATGAAACTCACCCTGATCCTGCTGGGCGCTTTGCTGTACCTGGTCGGAACCCTCGGCTGGTTCGGCTGGCTCGGGCTCGACCTGCTGGACACCGGTACCGCCGAGGCACTGCTCTACGCCTTCGCCGGCACTTGCGCCTGGCTGCTGATCAGCTTCGGCCTGGCAATTCACATCATCAAGACAGCGCGGCCCACGGTGGGCGGGAGGTAGGTATGGCAAAAGTCCTTGCCCAGATTACGGTCAAGCTGCCGCGCCTCATGGAGGCCGGCGAATACAGGAAGTTGCGGTACGTCGGCGGAAAGCCGAGCCTGCAGCAATTGAAAAAATGGATCGAGGAAGGCGAAGTGATCGGAGAGGTAAAAGGCGGGATGTATTTCGTCGATGTGCAGGCGGCGGTCATGGGCTCGAATGACCCGCTGCTTGCCAAGATGCTGGAGATCGGGTGATGGCTGCCCGCCCGCGCACGCTGCAAAACAGAAAGCTGCCCCCAAACCTTTACCCGAACGGTAAGTATTGGCGGTACCGCAACCCGGTCACCGGCGTGATGACTAGCATCAACCGCCCACTGGAGGAAGCAATTAAGCTGGCCCGGGCGGCCAACCTCAAGTTCGCCGAGTTGGTAGTCGATGACGGCTCGCTGCTGGCCGTGCTGACCGGAGACCGGCTTCCCATGGTGAGCAACCTGCTGACGCGCTTCGAAGAGGAATGGCTACCTGACCGGTCATACGCGGCCCGCACACTGGAGGAAATCAAGTTCAAGCTTGAGCGGTACCGGCAGGACCTAGGCGACCGACTGATAGGTCAACTGGACGTGCTGGCGATGGCCGAGTATCTCGACAACTTCAGCAACAACGCCTACACGAAGCACCGCGGGCTATGGGTGCAGATCTTCGCCTTTGCGGTGGCCAAGGGCCTGGCCGAGCGCAACAACGCAGAGCTGACCCTGGTCAAGAAGGAGGCCGAGAAGAAGCGCCAGCGCCACACGCTCGACGGATTGAAGCTGATCATCGATGCCGCGACAACGCCGCCATGGCTGAAGCGCGCGATCCGCCTGGCTTTGGCCAGTCTTCAGCGCCGGGACGACATCGTCACCTGGCTAAAGTCAGCAGCCGACATGGAAAAGAACACGCTGACCGTCTCCCCCGGAAAGACCCAGGGTTATGAGAACCCTGTGCACCTAAAAATCACCATGGGCGCTGCGCTGCGGGAGGTGGTTGGGGAGTGCCTGCGGTCGCCGCTCGCCTCGCCCTACCTGATCCACTACAAGCCCAAGGCCCGCCGGCGGGAACAGATAGACGCCAAGGATCATTGGACATCCGTGACGCCGGACTACTTAACCAAAGAGTTCAGCAAGGCCAGGGACGCCGCGCACGCCTACGACCATGTGCCGGCTGGTGAGCGCCCCACTTTTCACGAGATCCGCGCATTGGGCGCGTGGCTGTACGAGCAGCAGAAATTCCCACAGGAGTACATCCAGGCGCTCATGGGCCACGCGGACGAGAAGATGACGAAGCACTACCAGGAGGGGCACGACGAAAAGAAGATCGAGTATGTCGAGGTGGGCGCCGAATTGGCGTTTTGAGGTGGGGGTTTTGCAAAAGTTTTGCAAAAGTTTTGCAAATCGCAGAAAGCAAAAAGGGGTCACCGTTTCCGATGACCCCTCTAGACCGCCCAGCAGAGCGGATTTTGTTTGGTAGGCGCGATTGGACTCGAACCAACGACCCCCACCATGTCAAGGTGGTGCTCTAACCAACTGAGCTACGTGCCTGCTGTGAGGCGGCATTCTACGGAATTCCGAAGGGGTGTCAACATCTTTTTTGCAGCTAACCCTATGAATATGCGAATTTTTTATTTGCGTCGGGTACACCCGTGATTTCCGGGTGGCTGGCAGGCAATTTTCAACTCAGGTAGGATCGGCGTACTCGTAAAAAATATAAAACAGAGGTTCCAGGATGGCGAACACCCCCTACCCCCAGTCGTATTACGCCGCTTCTGCGAATGAAGTCCCGCCCCGTCCTGTGCTGCAAGGTGAAGTCGAGACCGACGTGTGCGTGATCGGGGCTGGCTATACCGGGCTTTCCAGTGCGCTGTTTTTGCTGGAGAACGGCTTTCGCGTCACGGTGCTGGAAGCCGCCAAGGTCGGTTTTGGTGCTTCGGGCCGCAACGGTGGGCAGATCGTCAACAGTTACAGCCGCGATATCGATGTGATCGAGCGCAGTGTCGGGCCTCAGCAGGCGCAGTTGTTGGGGCAGATGGCGTTTGAAGGCGGCAGGATCATCCGTGAGCGCGTGGCCAAGTATCAGATCCAGTGCGACTTGAAGGACGGCGGCGTGTTCGCCGCCCTCAATAGCAAGCACATGGGCCACTTGGAGTCGCAGAAGCGCCTGTGGGAGCGCTACGGCCATACGCAACTGGAGTTGTTGGACGAGCACCGCATCCGCGAAGTGGTGGCCTGTGACAACTATGTGGGCGGCCTGCTGGACATGAGCGGCGGTCATATCCACCCGCTCAACCTGGCGCTCGGTGAAGCCGCGGCCGTGGAATCACTGGGCGGCACGATCTATGAGCAATCGGCAGCGGTGCGCATTGAGCGCGGTGCCAATCCGGTGGTGCACACCGCCGAAGGCAGGGTCAGGGCCAAGTTCATTATCGTCGCGGGCAACGCTTACCTGGGCAATCTGGTGCCGGAGTTGGCGGCCAAGTCGATGCCGTGCGGCACCCAAGTGATCACCACGGCGCCACTGGGCGATGAAGTGGCCAAGACGCTGTTGCCCCAGGATTATTGTGTCGAGGACTGCAACTACCTGCTCGACTACTACCGCCTCACCAGCGACAAGCGCCTGATCTTCGGCGGCGGCGTGGTGTATGGCGCGCGGGACCCGGCGAATATCGAAGCGATCATCCGGCCGAAAATGCTCAAGGCATTTCCACAGCTCAAGGACGTGAAGATCGACTACGCCTGGACCGGCAACTTCCTGCTGACCCTGTCGCGCTTGCCGCAGGTTGGCCGCCTTGGCGACAACATCTATTACTCCCAGGGCTGTAGCGGCCATGGCGTGACGTACACGCACCTGGCGGGCAAAGTGCTGGCAGAGGCCTTGCGGGGTCAGGCTGAGCGTTTTGATGCGTTTGCGGACTTGCCGCATTACCCGTTCCCGGGTGGGCAGATGTTGCGCACGCCGTTTGCGGCGTTGGGGGCCTGGTACTACGGGTTGCGGGATAAGTTCGGGATGTAACCACTGTAGGAGCGAGCTTGCTCGCTCCTACAGGGCTGCGCTTCAGAGCTGGTCGCGAGCAATCCCGCTGCGAATCCGCACGATATCGGCCAATACTGCCAGCGCGATTTCCGATGGCGTCCTGCTGCCCAGGTTAAGCCCGATGGGTGCGTGTATCCGCGCCAATTCAGCCTCCCCTAACCCACCGATACGGCGCAGTCGCTCAAAGCGCTTCTGCGAGGTCTGCAACGACCCCATCACGCCAATGTAGAACGCGTCGGTACGCACCGCTTCCATCATCGCCAGATCGTCGATACGCGGGTCATGGGTCAGCGCCACCACCGCCGTATCACGGTGACAGCCACCGTCGGCAATAAACACCGACGGCAACTGGCGACGAATCTCCACGCCATTGAGCACCACGCCTTCGAGCACTTCATCGCGCGGGTCGCAGAGGATCACCTCAAACCCAAGACCGACCGCAAACTCGGCACACGCCTGCGCCACGCTGGAGTACCCGGCCAGCAACAAACGCTGAGCCGCACCAACACGGATGCGCACCCGGTCACTGTCACGCTCGATGCGCGCGCCCTGCTCGCGGTCAGCAAACAGGCTGTGCGCCCCGCTGGCCAGGTACACCTCGCGAATCAAGCGGCGCTGCCCGAGCAGCGCCGACTCCACTTCACGCAGGTGCGCCTGCACCTCGCAGTCAGGCTCGAGCTTCTCAACCAAGACATCGAGAATACCGCCACAGGGCAGGCTGACCCGCGAGCGCGGATCGTCCCCTGCGCCATAGCGCACCACGTTGACCGCATCGAGAAACGCACCTTCGGCGACGCGCTCGAGAAAGTCTTCCTCGACGCAACCACCCGACAACGACCCAATCCACTGCCCAGCGGCGTTCACCGCCAGCAGCGAACCCGGCGCCCGCGGCGCCGAGCCGTAGGTGGCCAGCACCGTACAGAGCCAGATGCGCTGCCCGGCCACCGACCACTCCAGCGCCCGTCGTATCACCTGCAGATCCAGATGCTGCATGTCAGTGCGCCTTGTGCTCGATGGACGGCGCCTCAGCCTGCAGCTTCTGCACGTCGCTTACCGCCAGCTCCGCCGATTGCCCGCCCCAGCCTTGGCGCAGGTAATTGATCAGATCGGTGAGTTGCTCCGAGCTGAGTTTTCCAGCGAAGCCCGGCATCGGTTGCATGTGTTCGAACCCGGAGAACTTCTGCTCGCCGATCCCGTCCTCAATCACCCGTACCAGGTTGCGCGGGTCTTCCAGCCGCAGCGTGGTGTTGCCGCGCATCGCCACCGCGATGTGCGGCTTGCCTTCGCCACCTGCCGCATGGCAACCGGCACAGACGTTCAGGTATTCCTGGCGGCCGCGCTGAGCGCTCGGGCCGAGCTGGTCCACCGGCACTTCGACCAACGCCTTGGCTGCCGGCGGTTTATCACCGAGCAGGAAGGTTGCCATCGCGGCCAGGTCCGCATCGCTCAGGCCCTGGGTGCTGTTGTGAAACACCGGGAACATCTCGTTGAACATCGTGCCCTGAGCGCTCATGCCGTGCTTGAGGAAGGTGCTCAGGTCCTGTTCATTCCAGCCGCGTGCGGCCAGGTCCGTGGCGAGCAGGCTGGGCGCCAGATAGCCATTGAGGATGCCGCCGGTCAGGCGCTTGTCCAGCTCCATCGCGCCGGGCAGGCCGCGTGGCGTGTGGCATTCGCCGCAGTGACCGAGCACTTCAACCATGTATTGGCCGCGCTTCCAGGCTTCGCTCTTGCCTTGCGCCGGTTCCAGTTTCAGCGCTTTGCCGTACAACACGTTCCAGCCCATCAGGCCCAGGCGCACGTTGAACGGAAAGCTCAGGCTCGTCACCGGCGCTGCGCGCTCGATCGGCTCGATGGTCTTGAGGTACGCATGAATCGCGTCCGAGTCTTCACGCGGCATCAGGTGGTACGAGGTGTAGGGCATCGCCGGGTACAAGTACGCGCCGTCGCGACGCTTGCCTTCAGTCAACGCGGCGAAGAACTCATCATCGTTGTACAAGCCGATGCCGTGTTCCTTGCTTGGCGTGATGTTGGTGCCGTAGATGGTGCCGAACGGCGAGACAATCGGCAGGCCGCCCGCAAACGGCGCGCCGCCCGGTGCCGTGTGGCAGGCCATGCAGTCGGCGGCGCGGGCGAGGTATTCGCCGCGCTTGGCTTGATCATCAGCGTGGGCAAACAATACCGGCGCGGCCAGGCCAACCGCCAAGGCCAGGCGGGTCAGAAAAAGCTTCATGCTTAACCCTCCTTGACCAGGCCGAGATCGGTCAGCACGTTGCGGGTGGCGTTGTAATAACGCACGTACCCGGTACAACGGCAGACGTGATGACCGAGGCTGTCCTCGATGACTTGTTCCAGCTTGCTGTGCACGGTCGGCTGGCGTTGCAGTTTCTCCACCAACACCGTGGCCGCGTTGACGAAGCCTGGTGCGCAATAGCTGCACTGAAAGGCGAACTCATCCACGAAGCGCTGCTGGATCGGGTTCAGCTCAGTGACCTGGCCCGCCTCGTCGCGCTTGGCATGGCCTTCGATGGTGCGTACTTTTTTGCCTTCAAAGTAGTGCGCGCCGGTGATGCAGGTGCGCACTTCTTCGCTGGTGCCGTCCGGGTTATCGACGATCACCACGCAGGCGTGGCAAATACCTTGGCCGCAGCCCAACCGCGAGCCGGTGAGGTTCTTGTACTCGTGCAGGTAGTCGATCATCGGCAGGTCATCAGGGATGTCCACCGGGCCGACGGATTGACCATTGAGGGTCAGTTGAAGCGGACGGTTAGCCATTGAGGGCCTCCTTGATGCGGGCAGCCGTGATTGGCAGGTCGCGAACACGTTTACCGATGGCGTGCGCCACCGCATTACCGATGGCCCCGACAATCGGGATCATCACCACCTCAGCGATACCTTTGGACGGGTCGCTTGGCGACAGCGCCGGCAGAATCTCCGAGGTCTGTTTCCACACGGCAACGTGACGCGCCATCGGCAGACGGTAACGGTTGAAGTTCCAGTCACCCTCCCCCGGCCCGCCTTCGTACAGCGGCATTTCTTCCATCAAGGCGTGACCGATGCCCATGGCCACACCACCTTCGAGCTGGCCCTTGACCAATTCTTCAACCAGCACCCGACCACACTCGATCCACGAATGGTGATTGAGCACTTCGACCTGTGCCGACCCCTTGTTGACCTTCAACTCGACCAACGTGGCGACGGGGCTGTAGTACGTCACCGCAGCGTTGTTCAACTGGGTGGCGGGATAGCTGACGTTCTGGCGATCGAGCAGGTGGAAACCGGCCGTGCTCATCAGCGCCTGCTTGGCTTTCGGTGCGCCGTCGCCGTACTTCACCGCCAGACCGTCGAGCGGCAGGCGCTCGCGCACGCCGTCGATGCTGTATTCGGCTTCGGCCCAGCTCCAGCGGTTGAACCCGTGGACCGTGGCAGCGGTGACCAGGCCGCGCTCGTGCGCGCGCTTGGCCAGTTCTTCAAAGCTCAACGGCTGCATACCGTTGGCGGTGAGTTTGCCGTCCACCCAGTGCGCGTCTTCGCGGCGTACCACATAGGGGTTGGCCTGACCGCCGAACGGGCCCTGGCGCCAGATCTCCAGCGCTGCTGGCCACAGGCCGTGGTTGAACAGCACACGCGCCGCTTCACGGGTGGCGTGGCTGAAGTAGTACGCCGAGTTGGTCGCCGAAGACGCCGACGCGAGCTTGCCCACCCAACGCGGGTTGCGCAGCAGGTTGTCCTGCTCGGCCTGGCTCATGGTGTAAGGGTTGCCGCCGGTGACCAGCTGCATTTCCTTCCACTCTGTTTCGCCAGTCTTCACTTCGTGGGCCGGGCTGCCGAGAAAATCGGCGACCACCAGCGATTGCGAAGTGGACATGCCGGTGCCGATTTCGATACCGATATGACGCAGACTGATGCGACCGTCAGCGCTGAATTCAACACTGGCCATCGGCGCTTCGGAACCGGTGCCGAAGTCTTTCTGGCAGATGGCAAAACCAACGCCATACCAGTTATCCGGGTCGGCGGCTTCGCGTTGTTGCTTGATCGCGTCGCGGTTTTTCCACACGTCGTGCACAGCGGCCTTGTCGAGAATTTCGTGCAGGCGCAACGCACCGGCAGGGATCGCGCCCTGGGTGTTCTTCATGCCCGAACGCAGTGCGTTCTTGCGCCGCAGCTCAATGGCATCAATGCCCAGGCGGTCGGCGATTTCATCGACCATCATTTCGGTGGCGGCCATGCTTTGCAGGGTGCCGTAGCCACGCATCGAACCCGCCTCGACGCCACGGGAGTGATACGCGGTGACTTGCAGGTCGTTCTGCGGCATGTAGTAGATCGACTGCGCCGCCGTGGCGCCGACCGCAGCCACCGATGGGCTGTAGTTGATACGGCCACCGCCATCGACGCTCATGTCGGCGAGGAAGATTTTGAAGCTGTGGTCGTTCTTGTCGACCGCCAACTGATAGCGAATATCGAACGGGTGGCGCTTGATGCCGCTCTGGAATTGCTCGTAACGGTCATTGGCCAGACGCACCGGCACACCGGCGCCATACAACGCAGCGAGGGCAGCGTAGTAGACGAAGATATTGTGGTCTTTGGAACCGTAACCCACGGTGTAACCTGGGTGCATGTTCAGATGGGCCAGGCCGAAGCGCGACGGCGAGATCATCTTGGCGGTCTCGGTCGCGACTTCCAATGGGCACTGGGTGGCCACCACAAAGTGCAGGGTCTTGGTCGCCGGATCGTACCAACCGTTGCCGTTGTCCGGCTCCATGGCGGCCGGCTCGATCGATGGGGTTTGGTAGCGCTCGTCAAACACCAGCCAGTTGTCCGGCGGCGTGTTGATCTGGCTCTTCATGCGCTCGGCATAGAACAGCCCGCGCTCGGTCAGGTTGCCGTGCAGGTTCGGCTGGGAATTCCACACCGGGCGACGGTTTTTCAGCATCGGGAACAGGATCGAATCCTTGAGGCTGGCGAATTCGTCTTCATCGGCGGAGGTCGCGCCACCCACGCGCACATAGCGGAAGCTGCCGTAGGGGTCGCCTTCGTAATACGGCACTTTGGCGCCGTAACGAATCGCCTTGTCATTGAACTTGAGCTTGTTCTTGGCCTGGCGGAAACGCTCGAAGTCGTTCCAGATCAGGATCGCCACCGGGTGACCGATGAACATCGGCACTTTGCCCTCGGGCAGCAACGGGTCCGGCGCATGCTCTTCCGGGAAGACGATACCGTCCTTGTCCAGGTCGGCAGCGGTGACAATACGGTCCGGCTGCAGATCGGCGCCAAGCCACGACAGGTCGTAGCCTGCGTAGATGTGGTCGGCCTTGATGGTTTTGAGCAGCATGGCGTGACCTTGCTGCTGGGGCCAGCCCGGCATGTCCTTGGAACGAATGTCGCGGGCAAACACCTTGCTGCCGCAGACTTTCGACAAGGCATCGTTACGCTGGCGCGCCTTGCCATTATGGCCGAGCCACTTTTCAGACGGCACGGTCACGCTGTTTTCCATCAAGGCAGCCAGCGCCTGGGTGCTGAGCGGCGTGAGCGTGACACTCACACCCGCCACCAGCCCGCCCTGGAGGAACGAGCGCCGGGTTATTTCACGGTTGGACATGGATCATCCTCTGAGCGGTTATAAATCCGCCCTTATGGTTAAGTACACCGAATCTGGAGACTTGCAGAAGCCTTTCTCGACGAATCAAAAGGCCATGATGACAGTGCAAAGTTGACCGAAGGGTTAACTTTAAAGGTTTCTGCGCCTGCGGCAAATAACCACATTGAAATTTTTTGACACAAGAACGCAAAACGGCCGACAGAATCAAAAAGATCTGTCGGCCGTTTGCCGATAATGAGCACTGGTGGCAGCGAAGAAGATGAGGTTTTTCCAAACCCCAGACACAAAAAACCCCGGTCTTTCGACCAGGGTCTTTGCTATCGGATCAAGGTGAGCCAGTGGCTTTCCTTGTGCTTCAAGGCGTTCAGTGGGCCTTGAGGCAGATATGGCGCAGCGGACGGGACTCGAACCCGCGACCCCCGGCGTGACAGGCCGGTATTCTAACCGACTGAACTACCGCTGCGTATCGCTTGGCTGATTGAGCATGAAGCCTCAACCACCTTTAAACATCTGACCGATCAGCCTTGGCTGTTCAATCTCAAGCCCGACGGATCGGACCTGGAAAATATGGCGCAGCGGACGGGACTCGAACCCGCGACCCCCGGCGTGACAGGCCGGTATTCTAACCGACTGAACTACCGCTGCGCGTCGGTGCAACCTTTAACGTTGCGTCTTGCCCTAAGGCAAAACTCTCAAGAAGTGGTGGGTGATGACGGGATCGAACCGCCGACCCTCTGCTTGTAAGGCAGATGCTCTCCCAGCTGAGCTAATCACCCTTTGCTTCGTTGAGGCCGCGAAATTTACGCAGGTAGCGGACCTAAGTCAATAGCCTGCTTGAAGTTTTTCTGAAAAAGACAAAAATGACTTCAAGACGGCTACCGGCCCTACTCGCTGTAAATCATCTTCTTGCTCATGCCGCCGTCCACCACGAACTCTTGCCCGGTGACGAACCCGGCCTGGCGTGACAGCAACCAGGCCACCATCGCCGCCACGTCCTCCACCGTCCCCACCCTGCCCGCCGGATGCTGGGCATGGTCGGCGTCGGTGAGCGGCTCTGCACGCCGCGCCGCCGGGTCACGCGCGTCGATCCAGCCAGGGCTGACAGCATTGACTCGCACTTCAGGCCCCAGGCTCATGGCCAGGGCGTGGGTCAGGGCCAACAGCCCACCTTTGCTGGCCGCATAGGCTTCGGTGTCGGGCTCGGATTGACGCGCCCGGGTCGAGGCCAGGTTAACGATGGCACCGCCATGGGCACGCAGGTAAGGCGCACAGTGCTTGGCCAACAGCATCGGCCCACTGAGGTTGACCGCCAGCACGCGGTTCCAGTACGCCAGGTCGAGGCTTTCCAGAGTAATATTGCGCGGGTCGGCCACCGCCGCGTTGCACACCAACGCATCCAGGCGCCCGAACTGCCCCAGCACCTCGGCGACACCCTGGGCCACTTGTTTCTCGTCGGCCACGTCCATGGTGATAAACCAGGCATTGTCGCCCAGCACCTTGGACACCTTGGCACCGCGCTCGCGGTCCAGGTCGGTCAGCACCACCTGCCAGCCTTCACTGATCAGCCACGCGGCAATCCCGAGGCCAATGCCCCGCGCCGCGCCCGTCACCAACGCCACGCGCCCGTTACTGGCCCCCGCGGCCTCCATGGACCACTCGATCACAAGGCCGCCAGCCCGCGGGCCAGGTCTGCCTGCAAGTCAGCAACGTCTTCCAGGCCCACCGCAATGCGGATCAGGCTGTCACGGATGCCGGCCGCTTCACGCTCCTGCGGCGCCAGGCGCCCGTGGGAGGTGGTGCTCGGGTGGGTGATGGTGGTCTTGCTATCACCCAGGTTGGCGGTGATGGAGATCAAGCGCGTCGCGTCGATAAAGCGCCAGGCGCCGTCTTTGCCGCCCTTCACTTCAAAGCTCACCACCGCACCGAAACCACGCTGCTGGCGCTGAGCCAAGGCGTGTTGCGGGTGGCTCTTGAGGCCGGCGTAATGCACCTTCTCGATACCGTCCTGCTGCTCCAGCCACTCGGCCAGGGCCTGGGCGTTGGCGCAATGGGCTTTCATGCGCAGGCTGAGGGTTTCCAGGCCTTTGAGGAAGATCCAGGCGTTGAACGGGCTCAGGGTCGGGCCGGCGGTGCGCAGAAAGCCCACCACTTCCTTCATCTGCTCGCTACGGCCGGCCACTACGCCGCCCATGCAACGGCCCTGGCCGTCGATGAACTTGGTTGCCGAGTGCACCACGATGTCCGCACCCAGCTTCAGCGGTTGCTGCAAGGCCGGGGTGCAGAAGCAGTTGTCCACCACCAGCATCGCGCCCTTGGCATGCGCGACTTCCGACAGCGCGGCGATGTCCACCAGCTCAGCGAGCGGGTTGGACGGCGATTCGACGAATAACAGCTTGGTATTGGCCTTGATGGCCGCCTCCCAACCGGACAGCTCCGCCAGGGGCACGTAATCGACTTCAATACCGAAACGCTTGAAGTACTTCTCGAACAGGCTGATGGTCGAGCCAAACACGCTGCGCGATACCAGCACATGGTCGCCGGCGCTGCACAGGCTCATCACCACGGCCAGGATGGCCGCCATGCCGGTGGCGGTCGCCACGGCCTGCTCGGCACCTTCCAGGGCCGCGATGCGCTCTTCGAACGCGCGTACGGTCGGGTTGGTGTAGCGCGAATACACGTTGCCCGGCACTTCGCCGGCGAAGCGCGCAGCGGCGTCGGCGGCAGTACGGAACACGTAGCTGGAGGTGAAGAACATCGGGTCGCCGTGCTCACCTTCCGGGGTACGGTGCTGGCCGGCGCGCACAGCCAGGGTATCGAAAGCTACGCCATCGAGGTCGCTGTCCAACCGACCGGCATCCCATTCCTGACTCATGCTGCGACTCCTTATTCAATTCTTTGTTTAAGATACAAAACCGGCCCCTCAGGGCCGGTGTTTACTCAGTTGTTATACAGGTCGATGATCGCGCTGACCGCCTGGGTCTTGATCTTCGACGAGTCGTTGCGCGCCTGTTCGATCTTGTTCAGGTAGGCCTCGTCAACATCGCCGGTCACGTACTTGCCGTCGAACACGGCGCAGTCGAACTGCTCGATCTTGATCTTGCCACCGCCAACCGCTTCGATCAGGTCCGGAAGGTCCTGGTAGATCAGCCAGTCGGCACCGATCAGGTCGGCCACGTCCTGGGTCGAACGGTTATGCGCGATCAGCTCATGGGCGCTCGGCATGTCGATACCGTACACGTTCGGGTAACGCACCGCAGGCGCGGCGGAACAGAAGTACACGTTCTTGGCCCCGGCTTCGCGGGCCATCTGGATGATCTGTTTGCAGGTGGTGCCGCGCACGATGGAGTCATCCACCAGCATCACGTTCTTGCCGCGGAACTCAAGCTCAATGGCGTTGAGCTTCTGGCGTACCGACTTCTTGCGCGCCGCCTGGCCGGGCATGATGAAGGTACGGCCAATGTAACGGTTCTTCACGAAGCCTTCGCGGAACTTGACGCCCAGATGGTTGGCCAACTCCAGCGCAGCGGTACGGCTGGTGTCCGGAATCGGGATGACCACGTCGATATCGTGCTCGGGGCGCTCGCGCAGGATCTTCTCGGCCAGCTTCTCGCCCATGCGCAGGCGCGCCTTGTAGACCGAGACGCCGTCGATGATCGAATCCGGGCGCGCCAGGTAGACGTGTTCGAAGATGCACGGGGTGAGTTTCGGCGCTACGGCGCACTGACGGGTGTGCAGCTTGCCGTCTTCAGTGATGTAGACAGCCTCGCCCGGCGCCAGGTCGCGGATCAGGGTGAAGCCCAGCACGTCCAGGGACACACTTTCGGAAGCGATCATGTACTCGACGCCTTCGTCGGTGTGACGCTGGCCGAACACGATCGGGCGAATGCCGTGGGGGTCGCGGAAACCGACGATGCCGTAACCGGTGATCATCGCCACCACCGCATAACCACCGACGCAACGGTTGTGCACGTCGATCACGGCAGCGAACACATCTTCTTCGGTCGGCTGCAGCTTGCCGCGCTGGGCCAGCTCGTGGGCGAACACGTTGAGCAGCACTTCCGAATCGGAGCTGGTGTTGACGTGGCGCAGGTCAGATTCGTAGATCTCCTTGGCCAGTTGTTCAACGTTGGTCAGGTTACCGTTGTGCGCCAAGGTAATGCCGTAAGGCGAGTTGACGTAGAACGGTTGAGCTTCTGCCGAGGTCGAACTACCGGCAGTCGGGTAACGCACATGGCCAATGCCCATGTGCCCGACGAGGCGCTGCATGTGACGCTGATGGAACACGTCACGCACCAGGCCATTGTCCTTGCGCAGGAATAACCGGCCGTCGTGGCTGGTCACAATACCGGCAGCGTCCTGGCCGCGGTGCTGGAGGACGGTTAGCGCGTCATACAGCGCCTGATTGACGTTCGACTTACCGACGATACCGACGATGCCACACATGCGACGCAACCCCTACTTAATGAATCTTGACTGAACACAACTTACTGAGGCGTTTTGGCCGGCAAGAGGTGTTCCTTGAACGGAAGATCAGCGGGTACGCTGATTCCGCTGGCCAGCCACTGACTGCTCCACCCCAATATGAGGTTCTTGGACCAGTCTGCAACCAATAGAAATTTTGGCACGAGTACCGACTCCTGCCACCACGAATCCTGCTGTACCGGCCCCAGGCTCAACAACCCGACCGCCACGACCACCAGCAGCGCGCCACGCGCAGCCCCGAAGGCCATGCCGAGAAATCGATCGGTCCCGGAGAGGCCGGTGACACGTATCAACTCGCCAATAAGATAATTGACCATTGCCCCCACCAACAGCGTGGCGATGAACATGATGGCGCAGCCCGCGATGACGCGAGCCGAAGGTGTCTCTATGTACCCGGCCAGGTAGACCGACAGTGAACCACCGAACATCCAGGCTACGACTCCTGCGATGATCCAGGTCAGCAACGACAGTGCTTCTTTTACGAAGCCGCGGCTCAGACTGATCAAAGCGGAGATGGCGACGATTGCAACGATCGCCCAATCAACCCAGGTAAATGGCACAGTGCAGCCTACGTACGGATAAGGCGGCGCATTTTAGCAGAGCGCCGGGCTATCGGTAAGCGGTGATTGCGGGTGCTTTGCAAATCAATAGATTGTGACGGGCCGATCGTATTTCAACCCCGGCACAAACCAATGTGGGAGCTGTATCTACATAGCTTAGGGCAGACGCTGAAGCTGTGGCGAGGGGGCTTGCTCCCGCCCGTGACGAACCGACAACTGACACCCCACGATCCAACTGTGGGAGCGGGCTTGCTCGCGAAGGCGGCCTAGCAGTCAACACAGTTGGATTGTGTACATATCCATTGCTGCGGTAACGGCC